>JAAZKI010000114.1 GCA_012799905.1 Lentisphaerota bacterium
AACCGCCAAGACGCCAAGGACGCCAAGGTCGGCTTTATGGAGTTGAATCGTTTGTGTGGTTACAAAGCGTTAAGTTAAGAGTATTGCCCTCGCCCCTCGCCCCTCTCCCCTCGCCCCTAAAAAAGCTCTCGCCCCTCGCCCCTAATTCAGGCAACTTCCGGGTTGACAATTGTGAAAGCGCCATTATTCTGAATGTATCGTCAATATATCGGTTTTCATGGCGTTGTCGTGCACAGTCTCAGCATCTAAAAAAGGGTAGTCAACTATGGGAAATTTCACCGTCGGTACCGCGCAGTTGGACATTACTCCGAATTTGGGTTGTCATCTTGTTGGTTCTTTTGAGGATCGCATTGCCGAGCATATCCATGATCCGCTTTATGTCAAGGCCTTGGCGATAGCTGACGGCGAGCGTGAGATCGGTTTGATTTGCCTGGATTTGATCGATGTACCGAAATGGGTGATAGCCGAAGCGAAAGCCCAGATTCTGGAGCGCACCGGCGTTTCTGGGGATATGGTGCTGATTTCCTGCACACACACGCACACTGGCCCGTCCGCCGCCGAGGCGTTGGGAACACCCGCAGAGCCGGAATATACCAAGACGCTGCCGACAAAGATTGCCGACGCCTGGGTCATGGCTCACAACCACAAGGTTCCGGCTGAGATTGCACGCGCCAGCGGCGATTGCCGCGAGGAAGTCCACAACCGCCGTTGGCTGATGAAGGACGGCACCGTCCGCATGAATCCAGGCTATCAGAATCCGGATGCCATTCGCAGCGCTGGGCCGACCGACCCGCAGCTTGGACTGCTGATCGCCCGCGATCCAGTCACCAAAAAGCCGCTGGCGCTGTATGCCAACTTGGCCTTGCATTATGTCGGCAACGGCAAATATCTCTGGGTGTCTGCTGACTACTTCGGCTATTTTGCTGCTGCCATGCAGCGGATTGCCGGCAGTGAATTCCTGGTGACGCTCGCGAATGGCACCCAGGGCAATATCAATAACTGCAATTTCACGCAGCCGGCGCGGACGTCTCGGCACCCGTATCAGCAGTGCGAGCGGGTCGCCAATGTGGTCGCAGCCGAAGCCTGGAAAAGCTGGAATTTGCTGCGGGACGAGGATTTCAAGGCGAGCGGCACGGTCGGCGCCAACCTGATTATGGTACCGTTCAAGGCGCGTACGCCGACACCCGAGCAGCTGGCGGATGCCAAGCGCAAGCAAAGTAATCCGGACGGCGTCTCCAAGTCCGAGTTGACGTATGCCCGGGAGCTGATTCTGATGCAAGACTTGCCGAGCGAATATGACGTCCCCGTGCATGTCCTGCGGGTCAATGATCTCGGCATCGTCGGCCTGCATGGCGAAGTGTTCGTGGAAATCGGCCTGGACATCAAGTCGCGCTCGCCGCTTCCGCAGACGATGGTGATCGGCCTGGCAAATGGCTCAACAGGCTACATTGCGACAGACAGGGCGCTGGACGAGGGCAGCTATGAGACCCGCCTGTGCCGTCATGTGCGGTCGCCAAAAGGCACTGGCAAGCTCTGGGCTGACACGGCCGTCCAAGGCTTGAACGATTTGCTGTTTTCGTAAAAAATCAAGAATTATTGAACCGCCAAGGTGCCAAGAGCGCCAAGAAGAACGCTAAGAATTTTTCTTTATGCTCTTGGCGTTCTTGGCGGTTAGCCACTTTTCGGGTGGTTTCAAGAAAGAGAAGATGACCTTCCGCTGAAAATCCTCTGTATTTTGCGTCCGTTGGCTGACATTTGGGGATTTTGCAATATATTTAGTGTCATCATGAAGAACCCTCTTGCCAATCAGCGCATTGTCGTCATGGGCGCGGGCGCCAGCGGCGTCGCCGCGGTGCGCTTGGCGTTGTCGCTGGGGGGCAAAGTCACTTTGCTTGACAGCAGTAATCAGGAAGCGGTTTGCCGCCGAGTGGCTGGCTTGGCCGAGTCTGGAGTCGAAGTGCTGTTGGGCCGGCCGGCCGATGCTTGGTCTGGGCCAGCTGATTTGGTCGTGGTCAGTCCCGGCGTGGCGGCTGACAGCGCTCTTGGCCGCAAGGCCGGAGCGTGGGGGTGCCCGGTGGTCAGCGAATTGGCGTTCGGCGGCCGCTATTGCCCTTGGCCTATGCTTGCGGTGACCGGAACCAATGGCAAGACGACGACGGTCGAGATGTTGACGCATTGCCTGCGCCATGCCGGCCTGCGTGTGGAAGCTGCGGGAAATATCGGCTTGCCGCTGGCAGAAGTAGCCTGGCGCAAGCCCGAACTTGACTTCCTGGTCGTCGAAGTCAGCTCTTTTCAATTAGAGAACATCAGTGATTTTGCGCCGCAAGCGGCTGCGCTTTTGAATGTTACGCCGGATCATCTCAGCCGTCATGGCGACATGGCGACATATCTTGATGTCAAGTTGGCGTTGCTTCGGGCCCTGGCCCCGGGGCGTACCGCAGTCATCCGCGCCGATTTGATATCGCATCCAGCCGTGGCTGCGGCAGTGGCCGGTCGACGCGTCGTGACCTTCACCACGGAAGCTGGCGTTGATGCAGATTTTCGGGCGGTGGACGGTGTGATTTGGCGGCGTGAGCCTGCCGGTTCGCACCAGCAGGTCGTGGCCGAGTCTGACTTGTCCGTACGCGGGCGGCATAACCTGGAAAACGTCATGGCCGTCCTGGCTCTGGCAGAAGCGGCCGGAGTGACCACTGCGCAGGCTGTGCCGTTACTGCGGGATTTTCGAACTGGGGCGCATCGTTTGCAGACGATTGCCGTGCGTGACGGCGTCCAATTCATTGACGACTCGAAGGCGACCAATGTCGATGCGTTGGCGCAGGCGCTCCTGCAGGTCGGTCATGCTGATCAGGCGGACATTGCGTTGATTGCGGGCGGCGTTGACAAGGGTTGTGAGTTGGATGAGGTGCTGCCAGAATTGCGGCGATATGTACGCAAGGTGTTTTTGCTCGGTTCGTGCCGCGAGCGCCTGGCTGCGTCTTGGGGCAGAGTCGTGCCGGTGGAGACGTGTGACGGCATGGCCGAAGCAGTGGCCAAGGCCGCGGCCTGCGTAGCGGGGGGCGGCACCGTGCTGCTGTCGCCAGCCTGCGCCAGTCAGGATATGTTTACTGATTATGTGCACCGGGGAGCGTGTTTTGCGGAGGCGGTCAACAGCGTGCTGCCAGCATAGGTCGGATGGTTCGGTCGATCAGTGCGGCACTGCCAGAGAACTTCAATATTCAGTTTTATTTTAATCGTCGTGGGACGGGTATCAGGAAGCAAAAAAGGAGCCAAGAAATGAAAAAGTCGCGTATTGTGCTGTGCTTTTCGGCCGTCGGCCTGGCGGCTGCGGCCTTGTTGAGCAGCGGTTGCCGGAGTCGGCAGCCGGCAGCGAATTTGTCAGGAGTGAGCGTTTTGGGCGATCGTGAGATTTTGCCGCCGCCGTATGCGTCGCCGACCTCGGCCCGGACTCTGTCCTCGCCGGAAGTCGGCCCGGCGCCCCACGTCAGCGGCGAGCCCCAGCTGCCGTCGGCCTTGACGGCTGATGACGCCTTTGTTCCGCCTGTTGGCGGCGATGTGGCAGCCCCGTTGACGCCTCCGAGCCTGGAGCCGATGTTGACGCCGGCGGAACCCCTGCCTGCAGTCGCGCCGTCATCAGCCACGGTGTCAACGCCGTCCGCGCCAAAGCAGGCGGTTGCTCCGAAGCGGACTTATAAAGTCCAGCCTGGCGATTCCTTGTCGGCCATTGGCTACCGTTATGGCGTCAGTTGGCCGCGTCTGGCGGCTTTGAATGGGATGGACGGCAAGACCATTTTGAAGCCGGGCATGGTGTTGCGGCTGCCTGATGATGCGCTTGCCACTCCTCGGCCGCCGCAGAAAAAGACGGGTACGGCTGCCAGCAGCAGCAAGACAGCGCCCGCTAAGAGCGAACGCAAGAGTACGATCAAGAAAGAGGCGCGTCCAGCCAATGGCATTTACAAGGTTCGTTCCGGCGACAGTCTGTGGGTGCTCGCCCGTCGTTTTGATTGCACCACTAACGAGATTCGGTCGTTGAACAACTTGACCTCGGATGTGCTGCATGTCGGTCAGGAATTGAAGATTCCGGATGTCAGCGGCATTGCCCCGGTCACAACCAAAGGCGCTGAGCCAGCTGTGAAGACGACGCCAGTTGGGCCTGTCCCTGCTCCTGCTCCTGCAACTGATACGCCGGCGCCCAGCGTCACTCCCAAGCCGGTCATCCTGGAAAATCCAGGCGCTGCTGCCCCGGTGACAACGCCCCAGACGCTTAAGCCGGTCGTGATTTCTCCAGCCGGCGGACTAGGAGCCACGCCGACAAATGTCCCTGCGACGAATGTCTTGCTGACGCCTCCGCCAGTGCCCATGCCGCTTACGCCGACAACGCCGACAGCCGGCTCGAAGGTTGTCTCGCACACCCTGTCTCCGGAGGAAACGCTGCAAGCGGTGGCTGATATGTATAGCGTTTCGATTTCCGATATTATGCGCGCCAATCCCGGCGTCAGGAATGACGCCGACCTGAAGAGCCGCACCAAAATCAATGTGCCGGTGAAGGTGCAATAAGCCTGAACCGGATTGAGTCCGGCGACATCGAAAATCGAGTCGTTGAATCGCTGAAGAGATTAAAGCAAACAAGCGGCGCGACCGGGATAAACCCGGCCGCGCCGCGCTTGTTTGAGCAGCATTTGACACCGCGCCGTTCGCTGCTTCGAGGATTTTGCTGCTCTGCGGCGGTGGATGGCGGTGGAAATAGTACTACTATCCGCCAACTTCTTGTTTTTTGGAAAAGATTTTCTTCAGAACGGCGTTTATGTGTCACCCCTGGCGGGGCTCAAAATTATTATACGCCTCACCCAGGGCTTCGCTGCGCTCACCCTGGGCTTTTATGTTGCTGGCCCTTTGGGCCGCCAGTACGACGCACATCAGCCGCCGTCCACAACGTCCACCCAGTCCACAACGTCCACAACAGCCGCAAAGCGGCAAAAGCCTGGAGGGCGACACATAGAAGCCCAGGGTAAGCCGGGCCGTCAGGCACGGCGCAGCCCTGGGGGAGATGGCATAGATTTGGAGCCCTATAAGGGTGACACATAAATTAAATTGTGGTCGGAGAGTTCATTCACCCTAAGTCCATCTGTGTCCATCTGTGGTTAAAAATAGGTTGTGGACGCTATAGTCCACCCTAAGACCGATTACGGCGACGGCTCATCGCCGGGGTGACGGCGGCTGCCTGGGGTGGTTTTGAGTCGGACTTGGAGGAGGGCCAGTTCAGCCGGGGTGACGCCGTCGATGCGGGAGGCCTGGCCAAGGGTGGCGGGCTGGCGTTTGCTCAGTTTGGCGATGGCTTCCACACTCAGGCCGGGCAAGTTGAAATCAAAGTCAGGCGGGATTGGGCAGGCGTCCAGACTGCGCATGGCCTGCGCCTGGCGTTCCTGTCGTTCGATATAGCCGCCATAGCGGGCAGCGATGACGACTTGCTCCATGACCCGGGGCGGGAAGGTGGGAAGATTGGCATGGCGTTCATAGACGAAGTCCGGGTGATGCAGCAGCTCCCAGGCGGAACGGCCCTCGAGGCGGATGGATTGCAATTGCCGGATGGCATCGTCAATGTCGCGTTCAAGTTGGTCCAGGCGGTCGACTTCTGAGCTGGGGACGAGGCCGATGGCATGACCGAGGCGGGTGAGGCGGCGGTCGGCATTGTCCTGGCGCAGGGAGAGGCGATATTCGGCGCGGCTGGTGAAGAGCCGGTAGGGTTCGACGATGTCCTTGGTGACCAGATCGTCGATCATGACGCCAACGTATGCCTGGTCGCGGCCGATAGTCACGGGCGGGGTGAGGCCAGCCGCCTGGCGGGCAGCGTTGACGCCGGCGATTAAACCCTGGGCGGCGGCCTCCTCGTAGCCGCTGGTGCCGTTGATCTGGCCGGCCAGGAAAAGATTGGGCCAGCGGCGGACGGCCAGGCTGGCGTCGATTTGGTGTGGAAAGACGAAGTCGTACTCAATGGCATAGGCGTAACGGCTGATATGGGCGGCGGCCAGTCCCGGCAGAGTGCGGATGAGCTGCCATTGGATAGCGGGCGGCAGGCTGGTGGAAATGCCATTCAGGTAGTATTCGTCAGTGGTGATGCCTTCCGGCTCTAGGTAGACATGGTGCCGGAGACGGTCAGGGAAGCGGACGACTTTGTCTTCGAAGGAGGGGCAGTAGCGGGCGCCAGTGGCGTGGATGCGGCCGGCGTACATGGGCGCCTGGTCGAGGTTATCGCGGGCGATGCGGGCGGTTTCCTCGTTGGAGTAGGTCAGGAAGCAGGGGCGCTGGTCAAGCCGGAGCGAGCTGAATAAAGGGAGGTCAGTCGGCAGGGGACGGAAGGAAAAGACTTTGCCGGTGGTGTCAGGCGCCTGGAAATCAAGGCTGTCGAAGTCGATGGTTTTGCCGAGGACGCGGACCGGCGTGCCGGTTTTCAGGCGTGCTGTTTCCAGTTTGAGGTCTTCGCGGATGGTTCGTGCAAAGGCGTTGGCAGCGGCGTCGCCGGCTCGTCCCCCGGGGAAGGACTGCATGCCGTAATGGAGTTTTCCGTCCAGGAAGGTTCCGGTGCAGATGATAGCGGTTCGGCACTCCCAGCGGTCGCCAAAGGCAGTGGTGACAGCGGTGATGCGGTTCTGCTCAGTGACGAGGCCGGTGGCCTCGGCTTGCTGGATCATCAGGTTGGGCTGACGTTCCAGGACCAGTTTCATGCGTTTCTGGTAGAGGTCGCGGTCGCATTGGGCGCGTGGCGAGAGGGCTGCGGCGCCGCGGGAGTCATTGAGCATGCGGAACTGGATGGTGGTGGCATCTGCGTTCTGGGCCATTTCGCCGCCGAGTGCATCAATTTCGCGCACAAGCTGCCCTTTGCCGACTCCGCCGATGGCTGGATTGCAGGACATTTGGGCGATATGGTCGTTGTTGAGCGTGAGCAGAAGGGTCTGGGCGCCCAGGCGGGCAGCGGCCAAAGCTGCCTCACAGCCGGCATGACCGCCGCCAATGACGATAACGTCGAATTTCATGGGTGTTCTTAGAGGCGAGAATTAGGGGCGAGGGAAACTACATACGGCAGCCACCGTCCACGATGTCCACCCTGTCCACAACGTCCACAGTAAAAATGCAGGACGCGCGAAATATACTGTAAGCCGAAGCTTGAACTACGTACGATGCGGCCGCCACTGCCCACAGCCGTTGTGCGGCAAGTTTCCCAACGGGGCGAGGAGCGGAGGTTTAGTGGACTTTGGACTTTGGACTAATTACGGCAATTGCAGGAAGCGTTTATAGGCGTCTTCCCAGGGCTTGGCGTCTGCCTTGGGGGCATAAGCTACGGTTTCGGTGCTGGCTGCAATGATGGCGCGGGCAGCCTGGAGGTCCTTGATGTCGCCGGTGGCGATGGCCTGGCAGGCGATGTTGCCAAGAGCAGTCGCTTCAGTCGGCCCGGTCACGACCTGGCGACGGATGGCGTCAGCCGTGAATTGGTTGAGAAGTTCGTTTTTACAGCCGCCGCCGACAAGGTGCAGGACAGTGATTGGGCGGTGGGTGATTTGTTCCAGTTCATCAATTGTCTGCCGATAGCGCAGTGCCAGGGATTCCAGTGCGGTGCGGAGGATTTGTCCCGGCGTCTCTGGGACGGGCTGGCCGGTTTTCTGGCAGTAGGCCGCGATTCGGCCTGGCATGTCGCCAGGGGCGGTGAAAGAGGGATCGTTGGGATTGACGAAGGAGCGCAGTGGTTCGGCCTCGGCTGCCATGGCGTCCATTTCATCAAAGGTATAGTTGATGCCTTGGCGTTTCCATTCGGTTCGGCATTCCTGAATCAGCCACAGGCCCATGATGTTTTTCAGGAAGCGGATTTTGCCGCCGACGCCGCCTTCATTGGTATAGTTGGCGGCCATGGCTTCTTGCGAGACCAGGGGCTGGTCAAGTTCCACGCCGAGCAGGCTCCAGGTGCCGCTGGACAGATAGGCCCAGGATTGGCCAGAAGTGGCCGGGACAGCGGCGACGGCAGAGGCAGTGTCGTGGCTGCCGGTCAAAATGACGGGCAGGGGCGGACATTTCAGTTCCTCTTGAATGGCCGGCAAGAGGGTACCGACGATGGTGCCGGGGGGAGTGATGGCCGGGAACAGCGTACGTTTCAGGCCGAGGGCGTCAATCAGCGGCCAGGCCCAGTCGCCGGTGCTGGGATTGAACAGCTGGGAGGTGGTGGCGATGCTGTATTCAGCGCCGATGTGTCCGCTGAACAGATAGGTCAGGAGGTTGGGCATGAACAGCAGCCGCTCCGCGATTTCGAGGCTCGGGTCGCCGTCACGCACTGAGGCCGCCAGCTGGAAGAGGGTGTTGATGGCCATGAACTGAATACCGGTGGCTGAGTAGATGTCCTCGCGGGAGACTTTGTCGAAAAACCAGGGCATGACATCATCAGTCCTAGAATCGCGGTAGTGGTGCGGGAAGCCGACCGGGAAGCCTTGGCGGTCGAGGAATGCATAGTCGACGCCCCAGGTGTCAATGGCCATGCCAGACAGTTCGACGCCGGCCTGGAAGGCTTTGCGCAGGCCGGTTTTCAGTTCGTCAAACAAGCCGAGCAGGTTCCAGAACAGTCCGCCGTGGACAGCGACGCCGCCGTTGCCGAAGCGGTGCAGTTCTTGCAGGCTGATGCGGTTGTTGTCAATGGTTCCGAGGATGGCGCGGCCACTGGAGGCGCCGAGGTCAAAAGCGAGGTAGTGTTTCATGGGCTGTCCTGCGTTTTGGGGTGAACTGCGGCGTTTGCCGGAGAGCGGCACGGGGCGCAGCGGTTGAAGTCATTTATTTCAATTTGATGTACTCGTAGCGCAGGCGTGGTTCGCCTTGAACGCAGTCAACCATAGCGAAGGTCGCATTCAAGGTCAGGGAGCCGGGGCAGATTTGGATGGCGCCGCTGCGGTTGATAACGGTGAATGGCCGGTGCATGTGACCGCAGAGAAGGGCATCGATTTCACGTTGCTGCATGTACTTGCGGATGCATTCGCTGCCGTCGAGTCCTCGCAGCCATCCCAGTCCCAGCGCGTTGCCACTTGGCGCCAATACCGGGAAATGGCAGACCGCCAGGCAGATTTCGTTGGGGCGGCACGGTTCTTGCATGAGAGCATCGATGCGGGCTTGCTCGGCTTCGCTGAGGATGCCGTTGGAGAGCCAAAAGGAGGCGGGCTGAGCGCCGTTGATGAGTAGGAAGATAATGTCATCGTATTGCAGGGTGGTTGGCAATTCGGAAAGCTGCCAGCGGCCACTGTTGAGCTGAAAAAAGGTCTGCTCAAGGGCTTCTCGGCAGCGTGGGTCATCGACGTAGGCGTCATGATTGCCAGGGACATAGAGAAAGCGTTCTCCAGCCCAGTCGAGAATCGGCTGAAGCAGTTTTTGGGCTAAGGCAAATTCTTCTGGAATGCTGATGTTGACGAGGTCGCCGGTGCAGATGATTAGGTCAGGGGCGAGGGCGGGCAGCCGCTCCGCCAGGCGGGTTATCATCTCTGCCCAGAAATGACGACGGCGACGCAGCCAGTAGTTAGCAGCGCCAAGGATGCATTTGGCAGGAAGGTTGGAAAAGGATGGAGGAAAAACGCCGAGATGGAGATCGGAAAAATGGACTATGCGCATAAGGATGAACTTAAACGAAAAGCTTGGCGTGGACAGACGCCTATAACTTGTTTTTTAACCACGGATGGACACAGATGGACACGGATTTTTTATAGGGTTGTTTTTATAACCACTGAATACACGGAATATACGGAAATTTTTGTGTATGGTTGTTGTTCGTCGGGATAGGATTGCACGCCGATTTGCGGTTATTTCTGGAGGGCTTGGCGGACTTCTTCGGGAATGTTTTCGATTTGATCAGGGGCGGTGGCGCGCAGGTAGTTAAAAGTTACGACGCCTTGTTTCTTGTCTTGTTCCGGCAGGCCGGTGATCAGGTGACTGGTATAGGCGTCGCCGGTGATGGTTTCCAGGTCAGCCAGGATAAGGTCGGCGCCATCAAGTTGTTGCAAGGACGAGCGGATGGTCTGGAGAGCAGCGCCGCGGACGAGTAGGTAGGCCGCCACGCTGCCGTCCGTCTCACCGCCTTCATAGCCGGCCTTGGGGGCTGCGGCGCGTCCGATCTGGACGATTTGGGGGGGCAGCAGGTAGCGCAGGTCCAGGGTCATGGTCTGGATGTCCTCGCGGTCTTTGCCGCTTTTGTCAATGGCAATCGACATTGAGGTGATTTTGATTTTATCGAAGGTGATGTCAGCGATTTTCCATTTGCGTCTATCGCCCATTGGGATGTCTACTCCGGCAAAGGTATTGCCGGAATTACGGATGGTGTCGTGGATTTTTTCGGCTC
>JAAZKI010000267.1 GCA_012799905.1 Lentisphaerota bacterium
ATCGGAGAGGTGTCAGGCAAGACGATAAAGCTGTTGGAGCAGAGTCCGGTGCGGGGGCTGTTCCGGTTTGAAAGTTTTGACGAACAGCTGCGGACCGGGGAAGTGTCACCGCGGCTGGTATTGGCGCGAGGGAAGCTGGGATTGTATGAGGCGGATGGGAAAACGTGGGTGGGGGAAGCGCACAGCCAGAGTGATGCCAGACGGCTCCGGGTGGAATCGCCGGCAAAAGTAGAAACAGGCAAGGATTATTTGCTGTCGGAATGCTCGCCGGGCGATGAGTTCACACTGGTTACCTCGCTAAGAAAATAAAAAATGACATCAAAACAAACAGTCGGATGATAATAGCTTGAAAAACCTCGTGATTCCCGTCGTCACAGCACACTGTACTGCGTGTCGAAACGAATCGGTTGCTTTGATTGCCTGTACATTGAAAATTGGGTTAATGACATTATGGTATTCACAGCACTAGCAGCCAGTTACCTAACGGTGATGCCTTTATGGTTTTTAGTATAATGGCTTCATAATCCTCAATGACTGGCAAGCGTAAACCAATCAACCTGAAATCTTCTGTAAGAATTTAAAATGCACTATACTCAAGTCATTGAAAAATGCCTTGCCGCCCTGCAGGAAAAATTTGCAAACGATGAATTGCGTTCATCGTTGACGCACTGGTTGCAGTCACCTGATATCCTCCCCCCCTGTTTTACTTCGGAACACAGGAGCTGTGTTCTTGCTGCAATTTTTCCGGATTTGTTGGATAAAAAGGCAGACGGCAACTCTTTAGAAGTACGAACTGAGCCGCCTTTGCAGCTGTTGCTTTCTTTGGATTGGGAAAATCTTCCATATCCACCACCGAAAATTTGGGATTTCACATTTATAGACCTCTTTGCGGGTATCGGCGGCTTTCGACAAGCATTCCAAGAAGCAAAGGGAAAATGTGTTTTTTCAAGCGAATGGGATAGCGCTGCCCAAAAAACTTACGAGGCAAATTATGGCGAAACGCCCTATGGAGATATTCGCAAAATACGGAAAAGCGACATTCCCGCCCATGACGTGCTTTGTGCCGGTTTCCCTTGTCAGCCATTTTCTCTAGCAGGCGTATCCAAAAAAAAATCGCTTGGGCGCAAACACGGTTTTGAGGACGAAACTCAGGGAACACTTTTTTTTGAAATCAAAGAAACTCTTGCTGTGAAACGTCCTGCGGCATTTATGCTGGAAAATGTTAAAAACCTCCTTAGCCATGATAAAGGCAAAACTTTCGAAGTCATCCGTCATACTCTTGAAGACGTTCTGGGATATGTCATAAATTGGAAAGTAGTGGATGGTTCCAACTGGGTTCCACAACGTAGAGAACGTATCTTCATTGTTGGATATAATCCTGACATAATCGACATACGAAAGGAAGAAATTGTTATTCCAAGCAAACCTTTTCCTGAAGAAAATTATGTTGCCAAAGAACTCAGAGACATTATTTTACCTAGTGTGGAAGGCTATACATTAGGGGTTGGAACCTGGGCTACACTAGAACGTCACAAGGCTTATCACGAAGCGAAAGGAAATGGTTTTGGCTATGGGTTGCATAAAGTCCCAATAAAACCGGGAGAAATTACAAGAACCATATCAGCGCGCTACCATAAAGACGGTGCAGAAATTTTGATCGAACAGCCAGGGCAGCGCCCTAGGCGCCTGACGGTTGAAGAAGCAATGCAATTGCAGGGATATCAACCGGGGAAATTTATTTTTCCTGTATCCAAAACCCAAGCCTACAAACAAATCGGAAATAGTGTTGTTTGGCCTGCAGTACGCTCATGCGCCTTCGAAATAGCGAAAATCCTGCAGTCAAGGAGAAAGTTGTAATGGACTATATTGAAAGACATTACAAGAATATTTCCCTTACACAGTTTCTCGAAATTCTTGATCGTGACAAATTCGCTTGGATTGTCAAGCGACTTTCTGGAAATGATACCGGAATCACTGGCGGTCATCAGTCTGGAATCTATGTTTCAGCCGATTTTATGAAGCAGGCGGTACCTTCAGTCATTAACACAAAAGTTTTAAATCACACTGTCGAAGTTTCTTGCTATATACCGAGCCATGACTGCCTGAAAACCGGCATCCAAGCTAAATACTATAATAATAAATTCTTTCCTGAGCTTGGCCTGAAAAAGAAATATGACGAATTTCGACTGACCCGGTGGAAACAAACTCCTTTACAAGATGTAGACAACACGGGAAGCATTTGTGTGTTGGCAGGGCTATACGAGAATGACAAGACAATCTTACTTTGCTGGGTGGCAAAGTCAATAGAAGAAGAAAATCAGATTGAATTATGGCTGGGCAAGGAGGTTGAACCCGGGTTCATCTATAATTCACAAAGCGCTGAAACCACTGCGGCAACTTCTTTGGATCAAAATTTACCGGATTCCTGGAACAAAATTTTCCCTTCAGGCAAAGAAATATTTCAATTAGTAGAAGAGCGGATTCCACAGAAGAATTGGAAAGGCGATGTCGATAATTTGATTTTAAAACGCCGAAAACTGGAATTCGAGATTTTCGAGGAAGTTGAAAAACGTGAAATTTTACCAATCATCAAAGAAGGGTTTACTTCTGTATCTAAATTTATCCATTATGCAAACAGTATTGTCAACAGGAGAAAATCAAGGGCAGGAACTTCCTTAGAACTCCATCTTGAAAGTATTTTCAAGTATGAAGGTTTGAATTTCGAAACACAGGTGGTAACAGAACAAAATAAAAAACCAGACTTTATTTTCCCATCTGCTGCGGACTACCATAATATAAATTTTCCGGACAATAAATTGCATATGTTGGCGTCAAAAACTTGCTGCAAGGATCGATGGCGTCAAGTTATCAATGAAGCAGACCGGATAAAGCATAAGCATCTTTTTACTTTACAGGAAGGCGTATCAGTCAACCAATTGGATGAAATATATCAACACGGGATTATCCTAGTAGTTCCCGAACCTACAAAAAAGTCATTTCCTGCGAAGTATCGTCAAAAGATTATGAATCTGACTGGTTTTGTTGACCTCATCAAGCATAGCCAGCAGCCTGATATTTAGGAGCTTCAAACAGCGAGCCGAGTTTTTGTCGGCTCGCTGTTTGTCATTCTACGGTCAACCTGGGGGATGGCGCTTGCCAAGCTCATTCCGATTTGCCGTAGGTCGTATATCCTGATGCTGCCAGCAGCACTTCTTGGACGATGACATCGTGGTTGTAATCATACGGCTCTGGGATTTCACCGCGAATCATCTGCGCCAGTTCGACCATCTGGCCCTCGTAACGGTCACGTATGACGCCGAAGTCGAGCGTGTGCGTTCCTGCCTCATACTCCTCGTTGCCGTCCCGCAAATGCAGCTCCATGGTCAACGCCTTGCCGTCAAACCGCTCCAATGGGCACAAATCTATCGAGCCTTTGAGACCGCAGACTTTCAGACGCCGCCGGCCCAGGCCGCCGACTTCGCGGCTGCAAGCCCGCAGCGTCGCCGTGGCATGCGGATACTCCAGGATGGCCAGGCTATTATTTACGATACGCTCCGGATCGCCCGGCGCTGACTTCAAAAACGGCGTCACCTGGGTCGGCCGCCCCATCAGCGAGACAACTACATCAATCAGGTGGCAGCCGAGATTGAACATGATTCCGCCCTGGAAACAACCGAGGTAATCCTGGTATTCCTCGCCGCCGTAATTATGGCTCATGCTCGCCTGAAACTCGAAAATCTCCCCCAGCCAGCCCTGCCGGACTGCCTTCTGCAACCACTGGATGGCAGGATTGGCGCGGAACATGTAACCCATCTGAAAAGGCAATTTTTTCTCTGCATAGCCGCGGCGCAGGCGCTCGAACGCCGCCAAATCATCGCCGCCCGGCTTATCCATGTGAATTGCCAGGCCATGTTGCAGGCAGCGCCAAGACGTGGGCACCAAGTCGAGATTCGGCACTTCGACTGAGACCGCCTGCAAACCAGGCGTCTGGAACAGCTCTTCCTCACTCATAAACCGCAGTCCTTCATAGGGCCGCAAGTCGGAGCCAGCGAACTTCGCGGAGGATGAAGAACGGTCGTCAACCACGCCGACAATCTCAAACAGGTCGGGACGCAGTCGCAATGACCTCATTTTGCCGGCAGCGTGCTCGTGACAGACACCAATCTGACCAATCTTGATTTTTGACATGAGCCAATCCATTCAAATTGAGGGTTTTGCTATTTGACCAACTCGGTGATATGAACGACTTCCAAAGCGTAGCGCCCACTAGCCAGGCCGCTGCCGCACTCACGCCAGCGGCACGAGAAATTCCTTGGCCCGGAAAGCCGGCCACCATTCCCGGTCAAACCCCATGGTGATAAATCCGCAGTGACCGCCGCCATCCGGCATTTCCAAAAACAGATTAGGATTTTCCTCGGCTGTCTTGACTGGAAAACAGTCGCCAGCCAGGAACGGGTCGTTGCGCGGATTCACCACCAAAGTCGGCACCCGGATTTTATCCAGCCAGCGACTGGATGAAGCCTTCTCCCAATAGTCCCTGGCGCTCTCATAGCCCATCAGCGGCGCGGTGAAAACCTCGTCAAAGTCATCCATTGTCTTCACTTCGTCCAGCCTGCTGATGTCAATCTCGTCCGGAAACTTTTTATGCATGCGCACGATCATCTGCAGCAGTTTTTGCAAAAAATGGCGCGCATAGAGGCGGCCGATGGTCGTATTGAACATCTGGGAGCTGGCTGTCAAGTCAATGGTCGCGCAAAAGACGGCTGCGCCGACCACTTCCTGCGGCAGCTCAGCAGCATGCCGCCCCAGATACAGCAGGCAGAGGTTCCCGCCCATGCTGTAGCCGCTGAAAGCCACTTTCTTATAGCCGCCGGTCGCAATCGCATGCCGGGTCACCCAGTCGAGCTCATGCGTCGAATCATTGGTGGTGAACTGCAACTTCTCTCCACCGGAGATGCCCGTGCCGCGGTAATTCCATGCCAGGCAGTCCCAGCCGATGAGGTTGAACGCCTTGACCAGGCTGAGGACATAATGCCGCTGGGTGTGGCCGCATAGGCCATGATTGATGATCAGCAGCTTGTCCGTCTCCTGGCCGCAACGCGACCAATCGAGAAACAGGACATCGCCGTCCGGAGTGTCAAAGTTCTCGCGCTCATACTCGACGTTCTCGCGGCGGCGCATGTAGCTGGGCAGAATCGTCTGCACATGGCTGTTGTTGAAAAAATGCGGGGGCTGATAACTGGAATTTTCAATAACTGGCATGCCTGATCACATCTCATCAAACGCGGGGCGCATCGCCTCAACGTTTCTTTGGCCTGGTTGTCTCTCAGGGCGCTTGACTTGCCCCATTTTTTACGGCCAGGCGCGGCGCAACCTCGCCGTCACCCAGCCTGTTTCCGGCTCAATCACGCTTATTTCGACGCAGCAGAATCGTCCGCATATCCGGATGATTAAGCTGCCGATTCATCTCCAGAAGACCGTCATATTCGGAAGCCGGAATGATCGCCGGCGGCAATGACACGCGATAGGTATAGAGCAGCGCGACCTTTTCGTCCTTGGCTTCGACCGCAATCCGACTTTTGGCGCCGGCTGGTTTGAGTTCCAGCGACTTCGGGCGCAGGCGGACTTGGGTAAAGCTGGCTGGCAGGCGCAACCGGATTTCCGACCAGGACTCCTGCGCCGTCGGCCAATACAAGCCATACTCGCGGCTGTCTGCATGCAATCGCAGCAGCGACCCCAGCGTCAGCGGGAGTTGGAAATAAAGCCTGTCTCCGTCAAGAACAGCATATTTCGGCACTTTGGCTCGGTAGGTCACCCGTCCGGGATAGGAATCGAAATCCGTCACCAGGGGGCCTTCAGCGCGGGCTGACTGCGCCAGGTTGGCCAGGATGGTCTGGTGGTAGCGACTGCGCTCCTC
>JAAZKI010000501.1 GCA_012799905.1 Lentisphaerota bacterium
AACCTCAGAATGCGACTGGGAACTGGAGCCGCGCACCGTCCAGCCAGGACATGTCTACGTCGTCGGTGACAACCGCGCCATGCCCATAGATGAACATGAATTCGGTGAAATCGCCATCTCCAGAATCGCCGGCGCCCCGGTCTGGTAGCCGCCATCACCACCACCCTGAAAAGGCCTGCCATGAAATTAAAGAACTGGCTCATCTCAATCACCATCACCGTTGCCGTCGTCGCTGTCGGCTGGTTCTTTTTTCGGCCCACTGAACAACAGCGCATTCGCAAGCAATTCTTCAGCTTGGCAGAAGCGGTCAGCAAAAATCCGCAAGAGGGCAACGCTGCCAACGCCATGAAAATGCTCTCCCTGGGCAACCTGATCACAGACAAAGTCACCATCGAACTGCGGGACTTCCCCTACAATGGCGAAATTTCCGCCGAAAGCGTCATCAGCCTCGCCACCCGCGGCCGGGCCTTGTTCGACGTCATCAGCATCGAAATCCTCGAAGTCGAAACCACTCTCGAACCGCCTGACCAGGCGACTTCGAGGTGCGTGATCAAGGCGACCCTGAAATCAACTAACTACAGCGACAGCGCGGTGCGGCACGTCATGACCAAACTGCGCAAAATCGACAACCAATGGCGCTTCACGGGCGTTCAGGAAGATGACCTCCTGAAAAAATGACTATCTACGCCCAAACCGCCGCTCTTCCACCCCGAGAAAGGTACTTAAACCACCGAAAGCATGAAAAAACCAGGTTCGATTATTCTCAAAGAAGACACTAAAGTCGAAAGTGCTTTTCTAGTCGGTATTCAGACCCAGCAATGCCCCGAAGAAGTCTGCCAAGAGCTGCTGGACGAACTGGCCGAACTAGTCTCTACCCTCGGCCTGGAAATCCTGGACTCCTGCATCGTCAAACTTCGCGACCAGAACCCGCGCTTCCTGATTGGCGAAGGCAAGGCCCGCGAAATCATTGACAACGCCCTGGCAGTCGGCGCTGATGTGATCATCTTTGACGACAGCCTCAGCCCGGCGCAACAGCGCAACTGGGAAGAATTGGAGGAAGACATCGCTGTCATTGACCGGCAAGAAGTCATCCTGGAGATTTTCGCGGCGCACGCCCACACCAGCGAGGCCAGGCTGCAAGTCGCTCTGGCGCAGGCAAATTATTCCCTGCCCCGCCTGAAGCGCCGCTGGACTCACCTCCATCGTCAGCGCGGTATGACCGGCGGCATGGGAATGCGCGGCGAAGGCGAGCAGCAACTCGAAGTCGACTCCCGCATGGTGCGCGCTAGAATCGCCAAGTTGAAGACCCAGCTGGCCGAAGTACGCAAGCGGCGCGGCGTGCAGCGTCAACAGCGACTGCGCAAGCCCGTCCCGGTCGCCGCCATCGTAGGCTACACCAACGCCGGCAAATCGTCGCTGCTCAATGCTATGACCAGCGCCGGCGTCCTCACCGCTAACAAGCTTTTCGCCACCTTAGACCCGACCGTGCGGCGCTATACCCTGCCGGGCGGTCTTGACATTCTCCTGGCCGACACGGTCGGCTTCATCCGGAAACTGCCCCACCTGCTCGTCGAAGCCTTTCATTCAACGCTGGAGGAAACGGCCATTGCGGACTACATCGTCGAAGTGGTTGATGCGACGTCGCCGAGTCTGGAAGAGCATCGCCGCACCACCCTTGAGGTGTTGGATGAGATCGGCGCCAGCACGCAATCGATCATCACCGTGCTCAACAAAATCGACCTGGTCGACGAGCCAATCGCCCGCCAGCGTCTGCAACGGCTATTTCCGGACGCCATCTTCGGCTCCGCTAAAACCGGCGAAGGCATCCCCGAGCTGGCAGCTCAGCTGGAGGCGTTTTGCGACGCCAATTCCTTGAAACGGCATCTCCTCATCCCGCACGACCGCCATGACGTGATCGCCAAAATCCGCAAAACATGCACCATTGACAGCGAGGAATACGACGACGACGGCGTCCATCTCGTAGTCCGCGCTCCCAAAGCCGCCCTGAACATCATCGAGGACTGGGGCGCTTCGTAAACAGCGCCGGGTCGCAGCCGGCGCTCCCAGCCATGACCCGGGTCAGTCTATATTTTTACAGAAAGCTCTGCAATCCCCTCAGGCATTGCTCGGCCGTTTCCAGGGCGTTCGGCTCGGTATTGCCGTATTCAACGATGTACCACTCGGTGCGTCCTTTGGTGCGGCAAAAATCAATCACTTCCCGCCAGGGGCAATCGTCCTCGCCAATGACCGGGCGGATGCCGGTGACGTACTGGCCATCCCGGTGCGGCTTCATATGGATGGTCTGGCAACGGCCGGGGTAGCGGTTCAGAATATCCAGGATGTCGGCGCCGCCGTCCATGGAGTTGCCGGTGTCGAGCTGCATAATCACGCGGTCGTCAGTGTTATCCATCAGCACATCCCAGGGGCTGACGCCGTCCACCAGGGGGTGGTCGCCCTTGTGGCTGTGATAGCCAATGCGCATGCCATGCGGCGCCAAAATATCGGCGACTTCGTTGAAGCGCTTGGCATTGGCCTTGATTCC
>JAAZKI010000387.1 GCA_012799905.1 Lentisphaerota bacterium
AATTATGAATTATGAATTATGAAATGCGCCTCAGCATTCAACATTCAGCATTCAATCCCTCGCCCCTCGCCCCTCGCCCCTCGCCCCTCGCCCCTCGCCCCTCGCCCCTAAAAAAAGCCCCTTAGCGCGTGCGTCATTTTATGTGCGTCAGCAGTTGGCCAGCCAGTCGCAGCGTTGCTTGGGCAATGGCGTCCTTGGCCGCGACAATGTAGGTCGCTGAGGCGACAGTTTCCTTGACTGCCCCGGCCGCCAGCAGCTTGTTGTCTTTCCCTGAGTAGATTGACAGCTCGACGCGCGCCGACGCACTGTTGAATTTCTGGTATTGGCCGGCGTTGCTGGCGACGGCCTCGCAGATGATGGCAAACGCCGCTTTGGAACGCGTGTCAACCACTTCGAATCCCAGGGCCAGCAGCAGTTTCTTCAATTCGATTTCCGAGGCCGGGTCAGGGGCGCTGACTTGAATATCCTCAGAAATGCTCAAATAGACAGTGCGGCCATTGCCCCGCACCTCGGACAACTTGTCGAGCGCCGAGCGCTCCGTAATTTTGGCGGGCAGGAGTTTGTCCACATCCTTTTCCAGCACCTTGGCGACTTTTTTGGCCAGCTCTGGCGCCAGGTCGGCATACTCGCCCCGGCCATTGACGCTGCAGCCGAGAACGCGGCTGGTTTCGGTTCCGATGACTTTAGCCACGGCATACTTTTTGCCGCCGGTTTCCAACAGCGAGCCTGAGATGAGTATCTTGGCGCCTACCAATCGCCCCAGTTGCAGTTGCGATTCCGGCGAGGTCAACCCAACGGCGGAAAGATGCAATTCGTTGAGCGCCTTGTCCAAGTCAGCTCGTTCAACCAGGTCGATGCCGCCATTTTCCAGGAGACTGACGAAGAGCAGATCGGCGACGGATTTGCCGGCCTGCTCGTTTTCAGCCTGTCGGCCGCGGGCTTCAAAGGGCAGCACCGCCACCGTTGGAACCAGTACCGATGAGACTCCTCCAGCGGTCTGGGCCGAGACAAAATGCAAGGACAACATGCATGCAGTCAGGAGAAGGGTGAGAATCTTGTTCATGGTTGGTGCTCCTTGATAAGTGATTTGAGAAGAACGATGTTGTCGATGTTTTGGAAATCAAAGTCTGGGGTTAAGATGATTAGACGGCTTTTGGCTTTGTGGACAGCAAGGCGTTTTTCGCTCAAGACGACGTAGGTGAGATTGCCGCGATCGTAGATGATTTGCTCTTTGTCGTCATAGATGACGCCGAGGCGCCCAGGCTGCGTTGAGCTGCCAAAGGCGACGTCCGACCACCTGGACTCAATGGCCACCGGCAAATCGCGGCGCTCGGCAAACAGCAGGCTCAGCCCCTCTGGCCGGGCCTGCGTTGGCGCTGCAACCACGCTGACGGCGCGGTCAGCCGCCTTGGTGCGCTTGGATTGCAGCAGGCCCTGGCCTGTCAGCGCATCGGCGACAGTGCGTCTTGCATCGGCGAGGTCAGCCTCCAGCCCAGCCAGAATTTTCGGCGACCAGATGACTATCCGCGCCACTGGCTGGCCGTCAACGATCAACTTCGCTTTCTCGGTGCTTCCGGCGACCAGCGACGGCAGCCTGACGACGACTTGACCCGGCCCGGCCTGCCCGTCCAGCCGGCGGTCATGCTCGGCCAGCAGCAGCCAAGATTCCTGAGCCTGAAAATCGAGTTTGTGATCCTGGCCAGACCAGATATTGAGCTGCGGCAGGTCAACCGCCGCGGCCAGCAGCGGCAGGACTGTCAAGGCCAGGAGAAGTCGCCAGGGAATGGTGTTGTCCATTGCGCAATCCTCCGTGAAAATAGCGGCGTAAGGTCATTCACCGCCGGGTGTGATGGCCTTTGCGGCCTTTTTTTGCACTGTGAACCAGGCATTGTATCGGAGAAATAGGATTTTGTCTTCCAGGGCGAAGACGGCTCTGACAGTGGGCAGCCACAGCAGGGGCGACTGTTCCGGGGCGGCGAGATTGATGACAGCGGGATATATGCCGCCGCGCCAGAGGACATCGTCTTCCAGGATGAACGGGAACGTCGTCGAGCCTCCGTTGTCTTGTTTGCTGATAAAATTACACACCCACAGCCCTTTGTCAGCAGGTGGCGGCTGGGCGACAGCGTGCAGCTGCCAGTCCTGAGGATCAAGGCGGTGGACGAGGTAGCGGTTCTTATGCGCCTCGACTAGGAACGGAGCGTCCCGCA
>JAAZKI010000045.1 GCA_012799905.1 Lentisphaerota bacterium
ACGAGGAGCTCAATCAGCGTGAATTTCAGTATCTTTTTCATGGTTGTCTCCTTAGTGTTTGGGGTAGAATGGGTTAGGGAAGAAACTCGTGACGTCGCTGTTGCGGTAGTTCTAAATTTTGTTCAGATGATATGCTCAATGTAATGCATTGTGAAATTTCTGCAAATAAATTTTGAAAAGGAATTATTTATCCTGGTGTAATGGGGCAGTCTTTTGTAGTGCCCCTACTTACTGGGCACCACTTTCGGGACACGCCTTCCCCCAGGTTGAAGCCAGGGGTTAAGCATGGTTAAGCGCCTACGGTGCAAGGGGGCATGACTGTAAGCATGATATATCTTTGTCGGCTGGAGGCCTGTGGGGCCACGTGCTACCCCACCGTCCACTAAAGTCCACTAACGTCCACGTCCACTCTCCACTGATGTCCACTAACGTCCACAGTCCATCGTCTACTAATGTCCACTAAAGTCCACTTCCGTCCATTGTCCACTGTCCATTAAAGCGCTTTACCCGGGGTGTCTGGCACCGAAATTTGTCGGAACTCCGAGTATCAATCCTCGAGGTGAATTTTACCTCGTATTTCATGAATTCAGGTCCCTGATAAGGCTATTCATGTCTCGATATCCTCTGACGTGTGGATCGCATGCAATCCGTTCGCCTTCTTCGATGGCCGCGCTGGTTTCATCGTTGGGAACCGGATTGGCGGTTACCGCAAAGGGAATCGCACGACGTTTTGCAATTTGTCTCAAATAAATATTGATTGCCGTTGACATACTCATGCCAATTTCATCAAGACAGTTCTCAACGTCTTTTTTTAATTCGGCATCAACCCGAACACTTAGATTAGCAGTAGCCATAATGGTCCTCCTTGCGTTACAATGGCATTACTAATGTAATACATTGCGGCACTTTGTCAACATATAAACGTCACCGCAGGGTGGACTCTCCGTCCACAACCTAACTTATGTGCCACCCTTGCAGGACTCCAAATCTATGCCATCTCACCCAGGGCTGCGCCGAGCCTGGCGGCGTAGCGAAGCCCTGGGTGAGGCGTATAATAATTTTGAGCCCCGCCAGGGGTGACATTTATGCGCTGTTTTGAAGAAAATCTTTTCCAAAAAACACGAAGTTGGCCGATAGTGGTACAACACTTCGCGCATCACCAAGAATTTACATGGATTTCCAGTTTTTTATTTTCTTGCTTGGGGCTTTTGGATTCCGTCTTGTTGCGCGTCGGCATTTCCCAGGGGTGGGAGCTTCAGTCCAGAGACTTGTGATCGAGCAAGAATGGAATGATGCCGACGTGTATAACGCCTTCTTCATCCTGCCACATTTTCTCATTGCCGCCGGTCACTATGATTTTCCGGAAAAAGTCGTTGCAGTGTCGAAACGGCAGCAGTTCTCGTTCTCGTTTCTCTGGGCTGTCTATGTTAAAGGCCGACTGGATGTAGGTTTTATCAAAACCCCGGTTGATGACGAAATCAATCTCATGCTGGCGCACTTCGCGCTTGCCATTTTTTTTGTTGTCGATAGCCACCACGCCGATATCCACTGCGTATCCGCGCCGTATGAGTTCGTTGAACAGGATGTTCTCCATGAGATGCGGTCGTTCCTGCTGTCGCCAGTTCAGCCTGGCATTGCGGATTCCGACATCCTCCGCATAGAGCTTATAGGGAGTCTCAAAATATTTTTTCCCTTTGACGTCGTAACGCTTTGCCTGCCGAAACAGAAATGCCTGCGTCAAGTATTGGGTATATAAATCGACGGTATTGCTGGTCGTGCTTCGCCTCATGGTGGTTTTAATGGTTTTAGCCAGCTTGGTTGGATTCGTCAAAGACCCTATCGATGAACAGAGGGCGTCGAGAATGTTTTCCAGAAGCTGCAAATCCTTGATATTGTTGTGCTCGATAAGGTCTTTGACATAGACCTCACGGTAGAGATTGGCCAAGTAGGAGCGCCTGCTTTGCTCATCGCTGTCAAAGACGGCCAGCGGCATGCCGCCGTAGGTCATGTAGTCCTCCCAGGCATCATTTTTATCACCGCCACGACAGGCATAATGTTCGGCAAAGGAGAATGGGTGGACGCGGATTTCGTCGCCGCGCCCGCGAAAAATGCTCAACAAGTTGTCGGAAAGCATCTTTGAATTACTGCCGGTAACGTAAATGTCCACGTTGCCAAGACGCTGAATGCCATTGAGCACGTCGTAGAAGGAGATGTACAGGGAATCACGGTCTTCAGGGGCAACCAGGCTTTCGTCAGTGCTATCACGTTTCAGCCGGTAGCAGTATTGGATTTCGTCAATGAGGACATAGAACTGCTCTTTCTTGCTGCTTATCCGCTGACGGATATACTCCCCCAAGCGCACCGGGTGTCGCAGTTCTGCAAAGGCATCGTCATCCAGCGCCAGGGATATGATGCGATCAGCCGCTACTCCACTCTCCAGCAAATAGTTGTAGAAAAGATTGAAGACCAAGTAGGACTTCCCGCAACGGCGAATGCCCGTGATGACTTTTATCAACCCGTTTTGCCGATGGGCCACCATCTTTGCCAAAAAGTCGTCCCGTTCCATCGTCAGCCTCCGTTGCAAGAAAGAATTTACATGGATTTCCATGCTGATTTGTTGCTATAGACAAGATAGCTCCAAAAGTCGGTGTTGCAACTTTCTATAAAGAATTTACATGGATTTCCAGTTTTTTATTTTCTTGCTTGGGGCTTTTGTCGTACGCGGTTTCGCTCACCAGCCGGGGACCGCCTGGCGGCATTTCCCCGGAAATGCCTGCTATGGGCGTTTTGCGGCGGCCAGGTCGGCTTTGATTTTGGCGGCGACCGCAGCGAGGTCAACACCTTCCGGATACGCTGGGTCATCTGTATACACATGAACCGCATATTGTTCGAATGTTTCGATGATTTTTCCGTCTTGCAAGGGCACGGAACGCTTTTCGCCCAGGACGCGCACATTTTTCGCGGGCGTCGGCCATTGAATCTCCACCGGAACTGGGCGCTTCTCCAGGTTAGCAGCCACCACAAAGTGCTTGCCATTGAGTTTGCGGGCGAATACACGCAGGCGCGCGGGGGTGGACGCAACACGTATTGGTTGCGCCAGCAGCACCGGCGACAGGTTCTTCAACTCCGGCCCAAGTCCCTCCAGCCAGCCGACTTTCATCTCAGGTGACGCAAAAATACCTGAATTGGTATTCACTTGGAAATACTCGAGTTCCGGATTCCCGATTTTATAGGGGACAATCGCGGTCGCTCCGGCTGCAAGCGCACCGAAGACCACGGCGCGCGTCTCGACGAAGGTCGGCGCACGGCCAAAGCCTTTTCCTCCCTCGAAACTCTGGCGGTCAAAGGCTTGGGGACAATACCAGGCGCCCTCGCGGCCAACCGAGTTGACGACTTTCTCCATGGCGCTCGCCGTCGCCTCCAGTTCGATCGAATAGGTGTTGTCCTGGTTTGGGCTGGGATACATATCAAGCACGTGGATGTCACAATGGCCTTTTTTGTTGATGCAGCCGGCGGCGGAGTTGTCGAGTCCGAGGACTGGGTGGTATGGGTCACGTTCGCGCAGGAACTCGTAGATGCGCTTGAGCTGCGCTGTTATCTCTGCGCCGCGTGGCTCGTCGTAGAGATACCAGCCAAACAACGCGGGGTGCCCCTTCACCGCATCTACCATCTTGCCCATTTGCTCGAAGGAGTCCGGGGACAAAGTCTTGACCATCTTTCCTTTTTCCTTGAACTCAAAGAATCCGCAGCTGATTTTGTGCGTTGGGTAGAAGGCGAGATAGATGCCTGCTTCCTGTGCTTCGTCCAGTGTCTTGAGAATGCGCTCAATGTCATAGTAGTGCACCACGTAGCTGTGTACGAAATTGAATCCGGCCTGTGACATCGTCGTCATTGGTCCAGGGCCACCCAAGAAGCCGCATGGGAAGAAGGGCTTGCCGTTCATCAGGACGCGGCGCTCCGGGTTCAATACGACTACGTTGCCGGAAGTGGGTTTTGGCACGACTTGGAAGGGGACAGCAATCACGTCGTCGTTTGCCTTGGCGCCTTTCAGCGTCGCGCGGATTTTATATGCTCCTGGTGCATAATCAGCGGCGGCAAACTGGAAGTGATGGACAGACGGCGCGGGCTTGAAGACTTCGCGTTCCTTCTCGCGACCCTGCGCATCCAGCACCTGAACCAGCAGCTCCTCGGCCGCAGCCAGGCATTCCACCTGGAATTCCAGCTTTGGCTCTGGCAATGACAGGTACACACTGTCGCGGTAGCATTGTCCTTCCAGGCGCACCACGACTTTTGATATGTTCAACTCGAAGCGTCCCTCCTGGTAGTGTACCATCAGTCCGCTGTGCGCTTCCGTCACCAGCACCTGGCACTCATAGGCGCCGGAGTCTTTCAAGGGCAGGGGAACCGTGACCGAAACATTGCCTTCCTGCGGGACGACGACTTCCGCCGCTTGGAACGCAAGCACCTCGCCGTCCTGCCGAATGGCGACTTTGACCGAATAATGTTTGTCTGGGATGCCACGCAACGTTCCGACAAACACTGGCGTCGCCATGTCGTCTATGACGCGCATAGCCAGCGACGGGGAGTCCAGGCTCACTTGGTATGGCGCGAAATCTACCGGGATGTTTTCCAGCACGCCGAAACTGTCGAGATCAGCGAATTTCGGCGCGGGACTCCAAATGCTCAAGTGGTGCGCTGTTTTCTCCTTGTCTGGGTCCTCGCGCGCAATGTTGAAGCGCCAGGTCTGCGCATTGGTCGCCGGTTCCATCACATAATAGGGGATGAAGACCTCCGCGTCAAAGCCTTTGTCATGTATGTGCGCGGCTACTTTCCATGGCGCATTCCAGGAGGTGTCCCCCACGCCGCCTCGCGAGAATTGCTCGAATTGCATTCCCAACGCATTGAAAATAAACTGCTTGTACTCGCGGATATTCGGGTCTGACGACGGCTCTGCCTCGGGCGTCAGGAAGATTTCGATGCAGTCCTCGTTCCAGAGGGCATAGTCATGCTCATGGCGGTTGGCAACCACAGAACTGTCTTCCACCTGAAAAGCAAAATAAAGGCCGCGCTTTCCGGCCAGAACCTTGAAGCGCGTCTCCTGGGGCGCGGGAGTGCCTAATTTCGGCGTTGTGAATCCTGCTTGCCAGGATGTCGATTCCCAAGCTGGTTCCTCGAATTTGCCATCCAGCCTGATTGGTTCTGCGGCTTTGGTTGCCGCCACACGCCGCGGCGCTCCGTAAAGCGAGAGCGTGGCCAGCAACAATGTAAATATCATACGCTTAAACATAGCAAATGAAACTCCTTTCATTGCATTGATTCCAAGGCGTCTTCCACAATTTCTGCAAAGTCCAGTGCGCGCTGATAGACTGCGAGCCTGCCCAGACCGCCATTTAGGGGGTATGCAAAGCCCACCCGGAAACTGCCGCAGGTGAAAGTGCGCGACTTGCACGGCGTGATCTTCATCTCCTTGCTTGCGACCTTTACTCCATCCAGGTACAACTCCGCTCGGGTGCCGTCGTAGACTGCGGCGAGCCGCGCACGCCGTCCGAACGGGAGTTGCACCGTGGCGGGGTTCGTGCCTGCCTGCACAACTTTCTTGCCGTCGCCGCTCCGTATGTAAATCGAACCATAGAAGACACATACCCGGAAGCCAGGGCCGCGCTCACCGTCAAAGACCCCGAACAGTTCGTGGAATTCCTTGAAATCTCTATCGTCTATCGTGAAGTCGCAGAGCACCGTGAACGGCTTTGCAGGATCAAGGTCCAGCTTTGACACCGCGAAGCCGCCCGCTTTATTGCGATCCTTATAGCCGCCCTCGCAGCGTAGCAATATGCCGCGGCTGTCCGCCACCAGCCGCGCAGTCGAGCCAAGATTCACGATTTCGCCCGCTGGCCCCGGACTGCTAGGGACGTCAGCGCCCTTCGCATCCGCAAAATCCCAACGCGCCAACAGTCCATCCTCTGCGGAAACCCCAGCGCACAGCGCTATGGCTAAGATTATCCAAATTCGACGCATTTGTTTTCCTTCCGCAGTTGTCTCCTAAGCTGGCAGCGAATTTGTAATAAAGTTTGGCGGACGGGGTGGACATGGTGGACGGCGGCTGCCGTATGCTTCGCGCTTTTAGCATTTCTGCCGCTGAGCGTCGATGAACGCGGTGGACATGGCGGACAGCGTAGTCAAAGCTTAACTCGCCCCTCGCCCCTAACGAATTATGAATTATGAATTATGAATTATGAAATGTGCCTCAGCATTCAACATTCAGCATTCAGCATTCAACATTCAACATTCAGCATTCAACATTCAGCATTCAGACCCTCGTCCCTATTATTTCGGGCTGACCTTCAGGTTGTCAAAGTACAGCGTTCCGGTTGATTCTTTTGCAATCCAGACCAGGACTCGGATTGACTTGATACCTTCTGGCACGGTATACTTGCCGTCGTGCCGCGTCCAGCGGGTGGCATTTCCCTTATTTGAAATGACACAGTGCATTTTTAAGCTGTTAAACTTCCCCTTGCCGTCGTATTCATCGTATTCCCCAAGATAAATTCCGTATCTTCCCGTGGTGATTTTGTTCAGCACATCGGCTTCGATTTGGTAGACTTGCCCGGGGATGACATTGATGGGTTTTGACCAGGCGCGGACGTGGTCCGTGTTTTTTTCGAGAGCCGTCAATTTCAGGCAGGTTCCATTGTCTTGTGCGAGTTCGGTGGTTAATTTTGCTTGTTGTTCCAGCTTCCAGTCTTCGGCGTCGCCTTCAAACGAGGTCGTGTATTCCTGTCCTTTTGGCGGTGCCGGTTTTTGTTCCTTAACGGGTTTTGGGGTGGTGATTTTCGCGGCATCGACCAGGAAGTCCGCCAATTTTTCGGCGATCATTTGATGTCCTGCCTCATTGGGATGCGCCATGTCCGCCATCAAATCGCAGAATGCCTCGTGTCCCAGCGACTTGAGGATATGGCTGGCATCGAAAAGCAGCAAGTTTCTGTCCTTGGCGATATTCCGGATTTCCTGCGCGAAGTCATCCATCATGGTGAATCTTGGCCCTTTTCCTGGACCGGTTGCGATAAGCAGGATGGCGGATTCGCCTTTTGTTTTTCTGGCGACTCGGTCAATGTAGTCGTTGACCGTCCTGGCGTAGTATTCTCTGCCGATTGCCCCTGACTTGTCGTTGTACCCGATCCAGACTGTGACCAAGTCCGGAGTTTCGCCTATGAAATCGCGATTGAGCCAGGCTCTCAAGTCGTTGGTTCTGGCGCCGCCCACGGCTCTGTTGAGCACGGTAATGCCTTCGTTGCCCAGCCATTCCCGCAGGATATTCTGGAGTTGGATTGAGTAGCGAGACGTCACTTTGTCCCTGAGGCTAGTTCCGGCGGTGATCGAATCTCCTTGGCATTGAATCAGCACCGGCTTGCCCACGCGGAGTTTCGCCAAAAAGTGTTCCGGCGACTTAGGCTGGAAGGAGCTTGGAGTTTTGTCGATAACTGGCTCCAGCTGCACCTGGTCAAAGCACGCCGTATGCTGGGGAATCGGCGCGTTGTCGTACCAGATATTCCATCGGCATCCGAAGCGTACGATATCAATGCCACAAGGCGGCAAGCTCCCCAGTTCGCCGATCAGACCGACAGCAGACTCGGGAATGAACTCATCCCAACCGACCTTGTATGTCGTCCATGAAGTTGATTTCAGCGGCACAAAATAGACGAAGCTGTACGAACCCTGGGTGCTGACGAGAGATATCGGCATCCAGACGTCAGAGCCGTCGCCTTTTACTTGAAACGATATCCCCTGATACTCATTCCAACTCTGCTTCTCAGAAATGTCAAAGGGAAGACGATACGCTACCGTGCCAGGCAGCGTGACCTCAATCGCACCTGAGCCGACAGCGGCTTGATCAGTCAATTTGAATGACGATTGCTTACCAGTCTTTGTCACCCCCTCCAAGGTCTCGAAATCCACCAGCACCAATGGCTCCAGCGCAAATGCAAATGCACTCATGCAGACGACAAACAACCACAAATACCTCATTTTGGGCTCCTGTTTTTTAGTTTTGGGTGGATAGCGCAGTGATTTTGTGAAAGTAATCCCGATGCTCGCCATGTCAATTCGCCACTAAGAGGAAATCCGTATGCGCCGGCTCATATCCTACAGGAGGATATTATTCAGGGCATCCAGGGCGATTTTTGTGGTTGCGAGGTCGGATTGTTCGAAGTTTGCGTTTGGGGTGAATCCATCTGAGCAGAAGATCAGATGTCCACCGAGGAGCGGATTGATGATTCGGGAGAGTCGTCCCGCCTTTCCGCTGACATGGTAGTGCACGGGAGTTTTGATTTCCTGCTCCAGCACGATTTGCGTCTTGATAGCTTCTGCCAGTTGGAGATGGTTTTGGCACGGGGCGACGATTTTGATCATGTCAGGCTGCCTTTGTTCGAGGAAGCGCGCCAGGTCCAAGACTTGCTGGCAGTCGAGAAAAACGCCTGGATGGGTGGAAATCAGGACTTCTGCGCCCAGGTCATGGACTTCGTCAATAAGCTTTCGCTGCTTGTCAATGACGGCTTGGTCCGTGACGATTTCCTTAGGATTTCCCTTGGTGAACGAGAAATCGTCTGTTCCGCAAAAATTGTGTTTTGATGGTTGATGGAATGAGTACCCCTGGAGGTCGATGGCAGCTGCGCCGGCGTGGATGGCGTTCATCAGCAGATTTATGCGTTCTTCCTCTGGGGTTTGCGTATCTTTCCAATCGTAGGAATGGTTGTAGTTCAGTGCGAGTATTGGGAGCGGGCATGCGTTAACCACGCTTCGCAGCTGGTCAATGGTTCTGGCGCTTTCGTCCATGCAGGAGAGATGCAGGTCAATTCCCGTGGCGCCGTGGGTCTTGCAGCTCAAGATTTTGGCGATGGCGCCCCTGGCGGTTCGCTCCCTGACGACTCCGATGAGCAGCGGCCGGTCGTGCTTTGCAAAAGATTTTCTCATAGCTTTCGAACCTTCAGGTAGTTATCCATTCGGTCGTAGGTGGCGGACTTTGGCCATGCTTGCGTATTGGACTGTTCAGGGAACCTTTGGATTTCGTGTTTCAGCCCGTCGTAAAGTGTTCTGAAGTTTTCCTGCTTGAGTCCAGTAGCCGCCAGTACCTTCGAGTTGTCTGAAATTCTTTGGAAGAGCCTTGCGTATTCGAGCTGCCACCTGAGTCCCGGATTGAACTCGTGAGCACCGAGGATGTTGTAGTAGTCTTCCTTGGGAACCCAGACGGCATTGAGGTTGCAGATGTCGTGGTAGTACTCCGCGATTTCACCCCAAGTATGGTGTTCAGACGAGCAGACGTTGAAGTCCTCGGCCATCGCCTGGGGATTGAAGACAAGCCCGGAAATCATTTCCGCGACATCGCCGCCCCAGCTCAAGGTGGCGTGCTTGTCCTTGGCTTCGATGGGCACCACCACCGGCTTCCCTTCACGCGCCCGACGAACCGTCAAAGCCGCTTCCAAGGTGACTAGCTGGAAACGCATGTGAGAAAACGTCGTCGCCGGACGCACAATCGTCCAATTGTTAAATCCAGACGCCCGCAACGCATTCTCCGCACGAGCCTTATAGATGCAATAGTCATCAGAGGCCAGCAACCAAGGATCGTCGGACACATCAATCAATCGAGGCGACGATTCCTTGATTGGATGCTCCAAATCAGCATAGACTCGGCAAGATGACAAAAATATGTACTGGCCTACGTTTTTCAATGCCAGGGGCAAATACGTCGCGATTTGGCTGGTCGGATACGTCATGAAGTCAACCATCGCATCGTATTTGCGGGACATCAACTCCAAGAAGAAGGCCTGGTCCTTGGCGTCGGCCTTGACGTGGGTCACGTTGGGAAACGTCCAGGGTGCATCGTTCAGCGCAACCGTGTCGATTTGATATCCTTTTTTGGCCAGACTCGGGACGAGGTATTGCCCCATTGCGCCAGTTGCTCCCAATACCAATACGCGTTGAGTCATCTTTTTCCCTTTTGGCTACTTCATGGTGGAATTGAGGTTATGAATTACGCGAAGAGTGATACGGTTGTTTACGGTGATTTCGGAGGTAACTTCACCTGTCTGCAGCGGTGTGATGAACGTCTAACCAGCAGAAATATACCGCGCCAAATTGTAAGGTTCAATCTCTGGCTTTGACAGAATTCGTTTTAGGGCGTAAACGGTTAGCCATTGATACTTGGAGTTCCGGCAAGTTGCGGCGCTAGACACCCGGGGTAAGGCGCTTTAGTGGACAGTGGACAATGGACGTTAGTGGACTTTGATGGACATTAGTAGACGATGGACTGTGGACAGAAATGGACGTTAGTGGAGAGTGGACGTGGACGGCAATGGACTTTAGTGGACGGTGGCTGC
>JAAZKI010000246.1 GCA_012799905.1 Lentisphaerota bacterium
ATTCCGCGTGTTCAGTGGTTACAACAACAACCCAAAAAACAAAAATTTCGTGCCCTTTCGTGTTTTTCGTGGTTATCAAAATTGGTTGTGGACGGATAGTTCATCCGTGTCCATCCGTGTTTATCCGTGGTTAAAAATATTCCTTGAAACTCATGTTTCGCCAGTGACTTTTCCAATCAACCGACGCAGCAACGACGCTTTTTTGCCCTGGCGGTTCGCCGCGTCCGGCGTTGCATCCTCTGACTCTTCTCCCTTCGGCTCTGTTCCCTCCTGTGCCGCACCCGCCTTCTCCTCCGCCTGTCGCTGCTCGACTGCCTCGGCCGCTGCTTTCGCAACCGCCTTATCCTCATCTGCCGCCAGACTTTCCAGGATGGACAGGACAGTATCCTGATTTTGAGCCAATTCCAGGCGCACGATTGGCGACGAATCGCGGGCTAGCTGTGCCATGATAGCGATAGGCAGGGGTCTCGCCCTGGCGGCCAGGGTGCGAATCGTCGGCAAAACGTGATTAGCCAGATGCCGCAGCCTCGCATTTGACAGACTACTGCCCTGATGGCCATGCCAGGCCAAGTGGTAAGCGACTTCGTCGTCGCCGCGTTCCAGCATTTGGGTTACAACCCCTGGCGACAATTCCTCCCGGCTCGCCAGGATTTTCGCTATAGCTTGGTCATCCAGGCTGACCAAAGCCATTACAGCCGCTTCCGGCAGGCCGGGATTGATTGCCAGGAGCTTCAGGATTTCCGGGTCTCCAGATTGCACCAGGGCCAAGGCCGCTTCTTCGCTGATAAAGTGATTAGCAGCCAGGATTTTCTTAGTTTCCGTGCCAGCCGTCGTCGCCAGCTCCAGCTGCGCCGGGTCGATTAAATTTTTCAGCGCTGCCACTCGCGCCTTGAGCGCCTCGTCGCCGGTCTTGGCAAAACCGAGCATTTCGTCAGGCGTAAGCACTTTGCGCGACACTGCTTCGCACTGGACATCGATATGCGAGCTGAAAATCAGTGATTCGAGCACATTATCCGGGAGATTTGTTCTCGTCAGCAGCAGTCGTTGTTGCAGATGTTCGTCAGCATCGGCCAGCTTCAGCAGTTCGGCAGGGGGCATCTTTGGCGCCAGGATTGCCCTGGCTCGGACTGTGAAGTCGCGGTCATCAGCCAGTGCCTGCTGCACTTCCTCGTCAAGACGCGACGATTTTAGCAAACTTGCGCGGACGAATGGGACTGGGTCTTCGCTCAGGCGTGTTTGGATGCGAGGTGAGATAGCGTTATTTTCCGCCAGTGCCACGCGGATTTCCGGCCGTGGGTCGTCGCACAGAATCAGTGCGCTTTGCGGGCTGATTCCTCGGCTGGCTGCCACTGCCATCCTGACTTCCGGGTCGTCATGCTTAGCCAGTTGTTGCAGCACAGTTTTCGGCGTGCGCGGGTTATCGGCCAGGTATGCCAGGACTTCCAGGCTATGCGTCGTGTCAGCCAGTTCTTCCAGGATTCGGCTAGGTGTGTCTTGGTATCCTGCCAGGAAGATTTGCACATTCACATATTGGTGTTGAGCAGCGATATCACGCAGCATTTGCACTGGGACGTCACCGCTCTTGAAGACACGCAGCGCGTGTCTCGGGTCGGCCATGACCTCCTTCAGTAGTTCCGCTTTATCTGTCACGATCGCCATGTCGCCGCTTCTATTCCCGCGTTCTCATTTCCCACAACTCAAGACATATTAAATATAAGCGCAAAAGAGCAAAAAGAAAGCCTCAGAGTGTGTTGTGGCGAGGTGCTTTTTTAGGGGCGAGGGGCGAGGGGCGAGGGGCGAGAGTGAGCTTGGGCTACGCTGTCCACTTCGTCCCTAGGGTGGACTGTGCCGTCCACAACCTAATTTATGTCTCGCCCCTTCAGGGCTCCCAATTACATTCCACCCTCACCCAGGGCGGCACCGTGCCTGACGGTTCGCGCCGCCCTGGGTAAGACGTAATTAAACCTTGAGCCCTGTAGGGGCGACACATAAGCGCCTAGAACTGACAGCGCCGCACTACTACACGCTTCCCTTACAGATTTAAAGTCGCGCCTTGAATTTGTAAAACAAGGGTTTATCTTGTACTCAGTCGTTATGACGGAGGCACGCCATGATCCCACGATTGATCCAAAAGCAACTCTTGCGTCTCTGGGCGGGTTATCCTGTTGTCACCATCACTGGCCCTCGGCAATCAGGAAAAACCACCTTAGCTCGCGCTACTTTTCCAGATTTGCGCTACGTCAGCCTGGAGAGTCCTGATATTCGCGCCCTTGCCGAAAGCGACCCCAGGGCATTTTTGCAGGCGTATCCAGCGCCGGTCATCTTTGACGAAATTCAACGGGTGCCGCAGCTGTTGAGCTATATTCAAACCCTGGTCGATGAATCCGGCAAGAATGGCCAGTACCTGCTTACCGGCAGTCATCAACCGCAGCTCAGTGCTGGCATCTCGCAATCACTGGCCGGACGCACTGGCCTATTGCGTTTGCTGCCGCTATCTATCCAGGAACTGCGCCAAGCCGGCATCACCCTGGAGCGTGACGAATATCTGTACAAGGGGTTTATGCCGCGTGCCTACGGCACTACACTGGAGCCGCACACCCTCTACAGCGACTATTTCGCCACTTACGTCGACAGAGATGTCAGACAAATAGCCAACTTGAGCAACCTCAGTGCTTTTGAGACCTTCATGAAACTGCTGGCAGGTCGTTGCGGACAACTGCTGAACCTAAGCTCCCTGGCCAACGACATCGGGGTCTCTTCGCCCACGATCTCCTCTTGGCTTTCGATTTTGGAAGCGAGTTTCATCATTTTCCGTTTGCCCTGCTATTACGAAAATTTCGGCAAGCGCCTGTTGAAGAGCCAAAAGCTCTATTTCACCGAAATTGGCCTGGTGACTTGGCTTCTCGGCATCCGCGAACCAGCGCAAGTTGCCCGCGATCCGCTCTTTGGCGGGTTGTTCGAAAATATGGTGGTTCTTGAGGCCTTGAAAGCACGCTGCAATGCCGGCGCAGAACCAGATTTGTATTTTTTCCGCGACTCTGCCGGCACTGAAGTCGATCTCCTATTCCGAAAAGCGCCAGACCAGTTGATTCCTACCGAAATCAAGGGGGCGATGACCTGGAACAAAAATTTCGCCGCCAATATCCACAAACTGCGCAAGTTGTCGCCCAAATTCACCGGCGGCTTTGTCGTCTATAGCGGCGATATGACCCCGGTCAGCAATGACGTGAAATACATCAATTTCAAAGACGCAGCGCAAATCGTCGAGTGACGTCCTGCACAGTCCGCCCCTACGCCACCTGCGCACCCCCCAAAGAATCTGCGTCATCTGCGTCATCTGCGTCATCTGCGGATAACAAGGGCGTCCCATAAGCCGCCCGCAGCGCTGTTGGCCTATTTTTGTTGCCGTTGCCATTCGAAGATGGAGGGCACGGCTGGTTGCGGCCGGGTGGCGAGGTGCTGTTCGCTGAGCGGAAATAAGGCGTTGTTGCGGGCCTTGACGAGTCGCGTGCTGGTTGGATCAAGGGTGATGCCGCTGCCAAAGACGCGATTGTCGTAGAAGTCGATGCCCAGGCAGTCGGGCGTGCCCAGGTGTATGGCTGGCGAGGAGTCGTCTTTGAGGACAAAGACATTGCCGGCGATGATGTGGTCAAAGCTGGTGTTGCGGGTGGTGAAGCCAGGGCCTTTGTCCACGGTGAAGCGGTTGTGGAGAATCAGCCAGTTTTCATTCATGCCGCCGAGCCAGAAGCCAGCCTTGGGCGAGAATACATCGCAGTTATAGACGACATTGCGTGGTCCGTTGGGGCCGTGCGCGTCGTCCTCGGGAGGCGATGCCCACATGCCGTAGCCGTAGGCGCCGTTTTTGCTGCTGGAATAAATGACACAGTTTTCCATGAGGTTCTCGTTGGTCCAACCAGCGTGCCATTGAGCGTCGCTGTCATGAAAGACGCCATTGCGGATGACGCAGCCGCTGGCAGACCATTGGAAGAGCGGCGCATGCCGGAAAGCGAAGGTCTCAATGCCGTCGATAAGACAATCCCAGCTGTGTTCCCAGCCAGCATAGGCAGTGCCGCCGCCGCCCTTGAACCACGCATCGCGAAAGACCATGTTGCGTAATTCGCAGAATTTGGCCTGCGAGCCATAGACAGGAAATCGGCCGCATTTGATGACTTCGACGTCCTTGGCCCAGCAATTCCAGGCATTATGGAAAAGCACGGCGCTGATCCAGAGGTTTTCAGTCTGCTCAATGCTGAGAGCCTCAACACCGCCGCGCTGGATGGGGCGGTATTTGCGGATGTAGCTGCCGTCGATAATCGGAAATTCAATGCGCAGAGGCTGTTCCAAGTGAATGGTGTTGCCGGTGATGGCCTTGATGCGCAAGGCGTTCTTGCGGTAACTGCCCCAGCGGCAAGCGTTTTGGGTCAGGGCTTTCCAACGCTCGGTGGCAGGGCCGTCGATGATAATGTGGTCGCCGGCAGTAAAGCCGGTGGCGTCCTTGACCGTGATACTCATGTCGCCGCGCTTGCCGTCGGCTGCGAGTTCGCTCCGGATGTTGGTTAAGTCGCCCTGGAAAAGAATGGCGGCGCGGATGCTCGGCGGCGGTGTTTCGCCTTCCTGTGGATTGAGGATGGTGTGCAGGCGGCATTGCCGAGTGCTGCCGTCCTTGTAGGTGGCTGTGCCCTCAAGTATCAGCGGCCCGCCGGCAGGGAAATGCTTGAGGATGGCGTTGCCACCGACTGCGGTGACAAAGCTGTTGCCAGAGTGGACGCCGGCCGTCCAGTGGACGAGGGTCTTCTCGCCAGCACTGATGGTCAGTGCATGCAAACCGGCCGGCAAGGCATGCAATTCCACCCGCGACTGTGGGCCGACCTGGGCGTTCGCGCTGGGCGAGTAGAATTGGATGCCGTTCTGGCCAATGCCATAGCGGAAAATGATCTTGGTTTTACCTATGCCCTGGCCACGGATGACCACGCCGTCGCGATTGATGGTGACCGGGCGGTCGAAGTGATAGACGCCAGCGTCCAGGATAATCGCGCCGCCGTCAGCGGGCAGGGCGGTGCAGGCCGCAGCGAGCGCAGTGCTGTCGTCAAGGTCATCGTCGACCTTGGCGCCGAAATCGCTCAGCTTGACGGCCGCAGGAATGGCAGGGATGCCGCCTTCCACGCCGCAGCGGTGCCAGTCAGGGTAGACAATGCCGTCGGGTCCGACGACATCAGCTGCGGTGAGGCGATGCGTTTCTTGCGGATTGATTTTGTACTGCGGCGGCCATGGCGGCGTGGTGCGGTATTCTTGTCGCTCCAAGGACAGATCATCGATGTAGGCGCAGACGTGGGCGTGGCTGTAGCTGTGGAAGTAGAGCTGGACAGCGCGGGTGGTTTCGTCAAGGTATGCGGCCGTGGTGAAGGGCGTCCATTTTTGGCTGCTGCCGCCGAGTCCGCGGACGTGTCCCTCGCCGGCGATGCGCTGGCCGTCCTGGTTGAATTGCCGGAGGTAGACGCCGAGGCCCGCGCCGGAGACGGGATAATGCCAGCCCTTGATGATGAGCTTGGCCGGACCGGCGCAGGGGATGGTCGGCCCCATTATCCAGCTGCCTTTGACATCATGGTCGTCAAGGATTTTCAGCGAGCGTTTGCCTCTGTGCGCTTGTTCTTCACTGATGGAGGACATGCCGCTATCGCTTTCGCCGATAGTCCAGTGTTCCAGGCCCTGCTCGAAATCGGCGTTGGGGAATTCCAGCACCTGGGCAACGATGGCCAGCGGGAGGACGGTGGCGAGAAGGATGCAGTGGAGTTTAGTCATGAGCAAACGAGAAAAATGAGTTCCATTGCTGATTGGCCCCAGTCGGCAAAGCTGACTGGGGCCAATCAGGGCTTAGTAACATGGTTGGCGGCGCAGGCGTCAATCCCTTACTGAGAAATAGCGTTTGCCGGCAGATTCTGGCTTCTCGGCATTGACGGTGAGAGAGCTGTGGCCATAAAAGCGCGGATCAGAGATGTTCACCGCCTTTTTGTCCTTGCGCTGATGCCTGAGGTAGACGCGGCTCACGCCAACGCGGCCTTTCTGGCCCGGAGCAGGGCGGATGGTCAGAGCATTCAGGCGGCGAACCTTGTCCAGCGGAAGAGCAATGGCGTCCTTTTCATTGTTGCCGCAGGGACGGCCCTTGGCAATGGTGGCGATGACATGGTCGTTGAACAGTATTTCGGCGTCAGCGTCGGCGCGTGCATAGGAAAAATGCAAGGTGAATTCGCCTTCGGGCTGGAAATCCTTGTCGTCATTGCCGTTGATCAGCAGGTAGCGGCTGTTGCCTTTGCTTTCCTTGCCGTCCTGCACCGTCTTGAATTCAAAAGTGTAGAGGCTGTCAGGCCAGGTCGTGCTGTCGAAGTCCATTGTCCACAGCGACCACAGCGGCTCGCGGCTGCTCAGCACCGGCGTCAGAGCGACGTCGTGATTGCGGATTGACGCTTTCAGTTCCACGGGCTTGCCGAAGTCGAGCACGCTTACGGTCATCGTCTGTTTGCCGCTGCCGTATTGTTTCGCTGATGGCGCCACGCGGGCAATGGCATTGTATCCTTCGCGATTGAAGTATGAGGTGCGTTGGAACACGCCGTCCTTGACGCTGATCAGCCGGTAGCCCTGCGGCGTTCCGTCGCTGTTAGGTCCGCCCCACCAGGCGCCGGAGAAAGCGCCGGTGACAAAAATCGGCGCGTCATTGATTTTCGCTTCGTGGTTGTTGTGCAGATGTCCGCAGAATGCTGCTTGGAGATTGTGTCCTTTCAGCAGTTTTTTTAGCTGCGCCTGGTCGCGCAAGCCGCTGCTGGCGCCGGGGATGCCCACTTGTGGCTGATGGCAGAGGAGGATGATGGGCGTGCCGGGCTTGAGCAGCGCAAGGTCTTTTTCGAGCCATGCCAGCTGCTCTTCGCCAAGCGCTTCGCGGTAGCCCAGGCCCTTGTGCTGCTCGGTGCCATCCAGGGCGTAGAAACGCACGCCGGCCCAGTCGAAGGTGTAGTAGATCGGACCGAAACGATGGCGGTACAGGCCTTTGCCGTAATACTCGTGGTTGAGGTCCCGCTTGCCATAGCCGATCGAGGGATGATCGTGATTGCCAATCACCTGGAACAGAGGGTAGGGAAAATTGGCAATGCCGGCTTCGTAGGCGTCAAATTGCGCAATGGCGCGGTTGATGTCCCCGGCGTCAGAGCTGGAGACGAGGTCGCCGGTATTGACGGCAAAGGCCAGGGACATGGGCTGGGTTTTGAGATGCTTGACAAATTCCTGCATCCGATCCGGCGAGGCTAAATGCGAGTCGGTGAGCTGCATGAACGTGAAGTCGCGATCCTGCGGCGAGTGCGCCACGCCAAAGTCATTGTCTTTGCTGGCGTCACCCCAGCACCAGAAAGCGCCGACAGGCTCATGGTCGGTCGGACGGCAATACCACAGCATCGGCTTGGCCTCGGCGCTCTCAAGGCTGTAGCGGCCGTCAGCAGCGCTCAGCACGACGCTGTGTCCGTCACTGACTACGACGCCAGCCTCGCCATTTTCACCGGGGTCAAGGCGGCCATTGCGATTTTGGTCGAGGAAGATGCGGCCACTGAAGGTGGCGGCCGTCAGGAGGCCGGGCAGGGCGGCAAGAATGCAAATACACAGTTTGCGCAGGGAGCTAATCATGGCGATTCCTTTGGTTGATGATGGTCTGTAGAACTTGCCTTGCTTGTTTGATTCACAGCAAAGTTATGGTCTAACGTAAAGGATTCGCGTTCGATATCAAGCCGCTAAAGCACCGCAACAGCCACAATTGTCCTATTTTATGCACAAACCTAACTGTGTCCAAATATCCCGCCCGGGGCGGGCTGGTCTTGTGGACATGGTGGACGGGGTGGACATAGTGGACGGCGACAGCCCCTCGCCCCTGACGAATTATGAATTATGAATTATGAATTATGAAATGCGCCTCAGCATTC
>JAAZKI010000015.1 GCA_012799905.1 Lentisphaerota bacterium
CGGTTTCTGTACGGTCGCGGAACCGCACAGGTAGGATTTGGTCGTATTCGTTGACCCTCCTTTCTCTTGACCTCACCGTTTTCTAAAATGCTTGACTTAGTTTCGAACACTGCGGCTCACGCGCCCTTTCAGGACTCCCAATTATATTCCATCTCACACGGGGTGGCGCCAAACCCTGGCGGGGCGGCTTGCCCTGGGCTGGCATGTCTCGCCCAGTTGGGGTTCTGGTGCTCCGCGACTTAGGCAAATCTTACTTTCTATCACAACACTTCGCACAATAATTGGGAAAAAGTTAGCGGTCATGGCGAAAAGGCTTGAGGCGGTTGTCGTTCTTCATGGCTCGATACAGGTCATGGCTAACACTGCACACTTTAGGCCCGAGGTTGCGTCTTGCGCGTCCGTAATGTAAATAAACCTGGTTTCCCTCGGGGTACGTGTATGCATCGACGAAGATCACCAGGGCTTTTTTCTGGCCTTTTGAGGTGGTGTAAGGGCGCAATATAACCGGCGAGGCAAAGCGTGCGGTGCCGCGGTGACTGCTGAACTCCCAATGGCAGGTATCCATTCGCCCTAATCTTTGGATGATTGGCAGCCCCAGAGTCGGACGATAGGTCGGCTGACCCTGATCATTTGGCCTATATCCGACATCATGGTCATTTTGGGCATACCTAAACCCAGGTGCGCCTTCATTTCTTTGTCTGTTTTCATTCATGTACGCTCGCCAGGAACGCAGCCAGGATGCCAGAACAGAAATGACATTGTCATTATTCCGCATCGGAAGCTCTTTGACCGTAATGTTATTTGGTTTGGCAAAACGACTGATGACGTCATTATAAGCTGGGATTGGTGCACCCTGTCCTTGGGCAAACGACAATGCTCCCATAGCCCGGCGCGAACGCATTCCCAGTGAGCCGAGATACCCGTACAGATAACCCAGCGCGGCAATGTCGCCCTCTAAGGCAGGATCGCCGCGCCAGTTGAGAAAGAGTTCAAATTGGGGCAGCGGGTTTAAAAATATCGCCCGTCTGTTATTCCGCATTGGAAACAGGAAGTAGCCGCTGCCAAATGGTGCGGGGTTATTTCTGTCAAACTCTTTTGGTTCGCTGGCGGCGTTGTTGCGCATGCGCGTTCTGACTTGCAGTTTTCCAGCTTCGCAATTTTGGCCTCGAACCACTCCGAAAATCATGTCTTCCTGTTCCCGTACGCCCATGCCCTGTTGTTGCAAGGACTTGAATCCACCCAGCAGGCGGAACCACCAGCGCAACTGGCCACGTACGGACGCTGCCCGGATTTCTGCTTTTTCTTCTGGCACAGCCCCGCCGCACAAGGCTGGGCTGATGACATCAAGATTTATTTTCATGGCATTTCCTCTCCTAACTTTTCTGCTACCTTTCTTAACTCTTCTGCTACTCCTAACTTTTCTGCTACCTTTCTTAACTCTTCTGCTACTCCTAACTTTTTTGCTGCCTGCCAGACTTTTTGCACTCGCTTATAGGCCTTGCCAAATTTTTTGTCATCAGGTCCTTTGGCTCTACCGGCTTCTATGCAGTCATTTTTCCAAATTTTTTTGAAATTGGAATTCAATTGGATTGCTCGGCAAATAATCCGCTGCTCTTCTTCAGGAAGCTGGTCGATGCGGGCCATTTTTCCTTTCAAATCGCCTTCGCGGTCGTTGGCTTGCAACTTATTCTCTACGAAATCCTTGACGGCACGTTCTTCAGGAGTCATCTTGGCCAGAGCCGCCTCTTCCTCTGCCTCCTTTTGCTCTTCTTCCCGCTGCTGGGCCAATTGCTCAGTGGCGGTTTGGTTTTCTTCAAACCACCCATAGCCGGCATTGGTTTTAGCGCCGGCGCCATGCTCGGACAGGCCACGACGCAGGCAGTCTTGAGCAAAATTGAGATGCGAGTCTATGTCTGGCAGACGCATTGCCGCTCCTGGCGTTGGCGCCAGCGTGAATACGAAGTCGAGTCCGGCGCGCACCGCAGGGAAAAAGTTCGGGACAGGATTTTCAATGTCTAGCGCCAACCTCCTTGCATCGGTGGATTGATAGTATTCTGGGTGATGGCAATTGACCAGGTCGGCTTCAAGAATTCCGCTTCCCTCCGGACATTCCGCCACAGCCGGCAAAAATGCCACCGTGCCGCAGAAACTGCCCAGGGCTTTCCAAGGAGTCTCTTCGTATTTTTTAGGCAAAGGCAGATGCAGTTCCTTGAGCAAAGACGAAGCGCAATCTTGCCATACCGCCTGCAGATCGTCGCCGGCGACGATTTGGAAGTCGCTATTTTTCTGCCAGTCATTGTCGGCCCAGCCAAAAGCCAAGGCCGTCTGGCGCAGTGCGGATGATTTTTCCGATACAGTCTTGGCTTGACGGACTTTATCCAAGGCTACGCGCCTGGCAATGCCCTTCAAGCTGCTGCCTGGGACCATCGGCGCACCAAAGAAGCGATGCAGGCAAAGACCGGTGTTTTCCAAGATTCCTCCGGAATGATTGACGAGCAGGCGCGATTGCAGCTGCATGACAAACTCCCGGGCGCCGGGAATACGGTGGAAACACTGCGTCGGCTGCCGAACCACGCCTTTTCGGGCAGCGCAGTCACAGATGCGCTTGATTTCTGCGATCTTGTTGTCGCTTTCAATGCACACGAATTTTTCCAGCCGCAAGGTCAAGGAATCACAGCTGTCGTAGTTCGGGTGCAGAAGCCTGCGGACTTCGTCTGTTGAGGTTATCAATGGCATCTTCTCATTCCTCCCTGCTAACAAAGCGTCTGAGATAATTCAGATAGGCCAGCGTTTCCGCAGTGACTGCCCGCAACACAGCCGAGGACTGGCCCGCCAAAGCCAGCAGAAAATTCTGAACCGCGCCCTGCCCGATTCCCAGGTTGAGCCTGATTTCATCTGACGATAGGTGCGTCAGCACTGCGGAAAAAATGCTTGTGTAGTCATTGCCTTTGTCCAAGGCGAAGGCCATGGCTCCCAGCAGGCCATTTTGGCTGATCATCGCCGGGATTTTTTTGACATATTCGGCTCGGAGACGAGGATTGGGGTTTTGTGCCGCAGTCAGGGCATTATGCGCCCGGATTTGTTCAAGATTTTTGCTCATATCATTTCCTCCGTTGTTATTGTTTTTCCGCGATCAGTTCGACGGTGCACCATCCCAGTCCGGTTGTCGCATCAGCGCCAATCTGCAAGATATGCTTATTGTCTTTGAGTTTTGCCGCCAGCTTCTCCAGGCATTTGTCCTTGGTTTCGGTCATCAGGGCGTAAAACATAGTTTCGGAGGGGACGTTCTCCTGGTTGAACAGAGCGCCACTCTGCGCAGCGTTGGTGTCAATATCGATTTTTACATGCTGGGCGATTTCACAGGCATTCTGGACAAAGTAGCTGAACATCTCGTTGGAAAGAATCACCAGGTGCTGCCCTAATTCCTGTCGCCACACTGGGTCTTCGGACATTTTCTCCAGGGCGGCGATCAAGGCAGGGTCAATGTCCTTGTTCGGGATTGCTTGCAGGCAATACTCTTCCAGGATGATTTTCCTGCCATTTTCCGTGAAGCATAATGCCTCTGCGGCCAGACATTGATCGGCGTTCAACTGGGGCAACTTCAGGTCATTGGGAAGGTTCGGGCCGGCGATTGGCTGCAAATCACGAAGCAGGCGATAGATGACAGTCGGGCACGTGCACCAGGCGAAGGCATTTTTGGCGGAGCGCACTGGGAAGGCGAGGATTTTGGCTTCACCGACCAGGAGTTTCCCGGCCTGGGCTTTTTTAGCTTCATCGTTGCTGTCAAAGTCATCGCGTCCGAAAAGGATTTCCAGGTCGCTGTCCTTGATGCGCTTGTTGTCTTTCGTCAGGTTGTCCTTGTCGTTCCACAAGGCTGCGAGTACTCCTTTGAGGCTTGAGCCTGGGATGACCGGGTATCCGGTGTGGCGTTCTCTGATGATGGGCAGGTCAACGACTCCGACGGATGCGCCGGCGCCGACGTGCATGGGGGTGCGGGTGAGGATGGACAGGACTTGCTGTTGCATGGAAATTCTCCTTCTTTTTTACTGTTTGGTTGGGAACACGCTGCATACACCGATGCCGAAGCCTTTTTCGCCGAAGATTGAGGAACGGCGGTTGATTCTGTGGTCAGGCCCCAGGGCGTTCAGAGCTTGCCAGAGGGCCTGGAAGGCATTTTGGTTTTCACATTCGAACACATATACGGCGCCGGCCGGCACAGCGGCCTGCGTCGGCTTGGCGCCTTCGACGGTGCTGGCTGCATCGCCGTCTTTGGCTTTCTGGTGCAGGTCCCAGCCGGAAAAGTACAGCGGCTTGCCGATGCGAGCGGCGATCAGCTTTGCCTGGATGCGTCCTTGCTGGCGGCGTTTTCGCCAGGCTTGGCGGTCTTCGCCGGGGCGTCGTACGCTGTCAGCGTTCGGCGCTGGCAGCATTACGTTGCCGGTCTGGGGGTCGATCCAGTTGGGCAGCCAGCCGCCAGGGTGGGCCGACGCATTGTCTCCCAGGCTTGGGAAAAGCGCTGGGCTGAGGAGGGTCCAGCGGAGTCGGAGCGGCTGGTTAGTCGGTTTTGGCATGCCTGCGTCTGGCAAACGCCATTTTGCGGCGTTGGCGACTGTTGCCAGGCCCTGTTGGCCGCCGATGATCAGCGGCGTCGGCAGGGAAAGTTTGCCCAGGACATCTACCAGGCCGTCGTTGCGGCCTTTGGGTTTGATGGCGCAGGAAGCGAGAAAGGCGATGGAGACGTTTTCGCACAGGCGCAGATATTCGGCCTGGTAGAATTTCCCGTCTATAGTCGCGCCGGTTTCCGGGTTGATGGCGATGCCGATATTGCGCTCGATATAAAACAGGTCTGTTTTTGCGGGGCGGAACGGCTTGCCTGACAAGTAGCTTGCGTAATCCTCCTGCGATATCCAGGCTTGCGGCGATTGTTTGCCAAGAACCGGGGTTGTGAAGGCCAGTTTCAGCAGGGGGGGCAGGTCAGTCTGGCCAGCTGGCGTCAGGAGCATGGGCAGCAGTTCGCCAGCCTCGTTGGCGGCCAGGTCAAGCGGGCAGGGGAAATACGGCGTTCCGTTGACCATCGGGAATGGCCCGACGGTCTGAAGGGCTCCGAAGCGGTCTGAGCTGAGCCGTCCGTTGTTACGTTCGACCAAGGTCTTGGTGTGCGCTGCGCCTTCCCAGTCTTGGCGTTCCGGCCAGGTGCGGTGGAAAAGATGAATGAGGGCATTCCAGAGCTGGTCTGGCCTGGGCCAGTTGGCTCCGGCGCCTGCGTCAGCCGCAGCCATGGGGCGCGCATCGCGCAAAAACAGTACATCTTGGGGGTGCATTTGCAGGTGATAGGTCGTCATTGTTCACCTCCGTTGTCGCGGTGGATAAAGGTTTCAGTCAAAAATGGCTGGATAAAGTCTTGCAGTCTTCCGACCGCGTTGTTTTCTGGCGACGGCTTGTCGTCAGATTTATGCTTTTGATGCGCGTTTTCGCCATCCACGCATTCTTTCAGCCAAGCCCCTATCTCATCCTCCAGGCTTTGCAGTTGCTGCTTGGCTGTCTCGTCTTTTCTGGCGGCGTCCAGCAAGGATTTGCCTTGCCGCGAGATGACGTGTTCGACCTCGCGCTCGATGATGGCGTGCATGTTCTCTATCTCAATGGTCAAAGACCGGTGCAGCTGATACGGCTCTAACAGTGCTGCCAAGGCATACGGAAAACGTTCGGACAGCTCCCATTTGCGGGTATTGGCTTCGTTTTGGGCTTCTAGCGCACGGTCGGCAGGCGTGCGTTTGTCTGGCTTTGGCAATGGGCTGAGACGGTCGAGGGTTTCCATCAGCGGCAGGGCGGCGCTGTCCCATTTGCAGCCCCATTGGATGATTTCACCGGAACGCTTGTACAGGGAGAAAGCGATGGCGCCGCGGCCATAGTCATGCTTGGCTCGGCTTTCGGCGGCTTGCGCCTCTTTCACCAGCATCTGCAGCGGCGCTTTTTCATGGCCGATGGCCAGGCCGACCGAGACATCCGTGGCCTGACCCGGAACCATCAGCGGATAGCCAGCTCCAGCAGTGACAAAGCCGGGCGCTTCGATATTCAAGGGCATGGACGTCATGTTCTCGGGCGCTTCGCCTCGGAAGACTGTGCGCAGCGCTCGGGCGCAGCCGATCGCCTGGTCAGCCGGCAGCATTGCCAGCACATCGTCGCCGCCGGCATAGACCAGCTGTCCGCCAAAGGCTTCGACGATTGGCCGGGCCAGCCAGGTGGCGAAGTTGGCCAGCGCCTCGCTGAATTGCAAGTGATAGGACGGCGACAGCTGACGACGCAGGTCTGCGCAGCCGTGCTCTACCAAAATAGGTTCAAGGACTTTCCGGGCCGGCTCGGACAGCTGGTCAAGAAACAGCGGGGCTTTATCTCCTGAGACCCACTTGCCCATTTCATCGCCATCCATGGCCAGGACGGCGACGTATGAGCCACGATTTTTATTGCGGTCGGCCACGTCCTGGACAGAGTCAAAGCCCATGCCCCGGCGAAATTCCTCGGCATCCAGCCCCAGACGGTCGCGGAGATAGGGCACTTGGTCTTCACGGCACCATAGGCGCTTGATCAGATTCATGGCGCCATATTTGTGTTCCCGGGCGGTAAACAACAGCGTGTCCTGGCCAGCAGCCGCTTCAGCGTTGGCATCACCGTCTCTTGGCCTGCCGTATCTTTCGACCAGTTGCTTCCAGAAGTCTTCGTCGCCGATGATTTCTTCTTTTCCGGACAGTGAGTCTTTGACGCTGGCTTCTGGCCAGGGATTTTCCCAGGCTTGGAAATCGCGTGTATTGCGTCGTGCGGCCAGGCGGGCATCCACCAGGGCGTAATGCGCTGACCAGAAGATGCCGGGATTATCCAGGCGAGTTTTGTTGTCGTTAGCATAATAGCGTACGTCGCGGTCGTTCAAATCGAGCCATTCTTCGGCTAGCTGGAGTGTATTTTGGAGCGTTTCCAGGGGCGTCGGCGTCGTGTCGCCATCGCCTTTTTGATTTATTGGCAATGCTTCCAGTTCGCGCAGGCATTCCTCGCGTCCCAGCCATGGCTGCATGGCCCAGCTGATTTGCGGGAAAGCTTGTATCTGCGCATCCCAGCGTTGCTTCCAGTTCTCTATGCCTAGGCTGCCGAAGTCGGCGGCCTCCTTGGCCAGCCACTCCCAGACAGCGTCGCCGATTGTTTTTAACTCCAGTTCCAGGGCGTTTGCCGCTGCCTCGGCCAGGCTCTCAGCGTGGTCAGCGGGGACTACGGCCAGAAAGCGATTGGGGAGCGTCGGCGTAGTCAGCCATTGCGTCGCCGGCTTGGCCTGGCCGGCGCTGAGCTTGTTGTCTATGCTGTTTTTTTCGGCCAACATTCTTTGCCAGAGGCTTTCCTGGCGTCCGTCCTGGCTGATGAACGTCTTTTTCTCATATATGGATTCTCGGTGCAGGGTATCGAAAATGCCATTGCCGCGCAGGTTGGGAAAGACGACGGCGTCCGCGCCGACCTGGTCGCTGACTGCTTTCATGGCATGCGCCATCAGCCAAGACAGCAGGTACGACCCGCTCCAGAGGTCGCGGGTGCTGCGGGCCTGACTGATGAATTCCTGGACGCCGCCCAGCTGGAAGAGCAGTAGGGCAGGCTGCAATTTGCCATTGACGGCGCACCCGGCCAGGGCGGATGCCATGGCGTTATGCTGCCAGATGGTGTGGTCAGGGATGCGAGTGTCAGCCGGTAGAAAGGCCAGCTCGCGGCTGATGGTTGGCAACGAGGTCACTGAGTTTTCCAGCCAGCGCCGCCAATAGAGAAACAGCGTTGTCTGTGCGTCGTCGGGATCAACGCCGTTGATGGCGCTTTGCAGAATGCCATGCACTTCGCCGGCTCTCGTCAGCAGGCGGGGGATGTCAAGCTCGTAGGCGGTGGACGATAGCGGATGGATAAAAGCGCCGGTGCCGGTTTCCTTATATATTGTAGCGCATTTGCTCTTGGGGAAGCCAAAGCGGTCGGCTGCCGACGTGAACACATCAGCTGCTTTCACCGCCCAGCCGTCGTAATCCTCTGGATTGACCAGGCCAGCGCCAACTCGAAAAAGCTCAGCAGCCGATTCATGACCAGCAATATCCAGGCATTTGTCCGGAGGATCATGCAAAAAAGCCGCTAATTTCGTTTTCCAGAATCTTTGTGTCGACATACTGCGTAACTCCTTTGAAATTATGATGAAACCTAAACGAAATAAGGGAAAAACCGAGGTGGAAATAAACTAAAAAAGGGATCAGGGTGGATTTTTCGAAAATATTGTCATTCTTGGATAATGCAAGCTGTGGTTACTGAATTCTGTGGTTCAAGGTAATCGGCCACTGATTGATACTTGGGGTTCCGGTAAGCTGCGGAGCTAGGCTCCCCGGGTAAGGCACTTTAGTGGACAGTGGACAATGGACGTAATGTGGACTTTTATGGACATCAGTAGACGATGGACTGTGGACTGAAGTGGACTTTAGTGGTGAGTGGACGTGGACTGAAGTGGGCTTTAGTGGACAGAGGAGCGAAGACACTGGTTTTTCATGAGCATTCGCAGGCAGGCAGCAAAAGGTGATTATCAGCGGCTGGCCGATTACGTTCAAGTGATTTGCTCATGCCTCCTTCATATCACATATAGGACGACCAAGAAGCGTTTTTCCAACGGTTGCGATATTTTTTTTGAAAAAAGTTGTTTTTTGCGGGGGCAGGGAGAGGCCTGTGTGAAATTTGCAATTCGCTGCAAAGTGGTTTACGGTGGTGTTGATTTCTCATGGCAGTCAGCCATAAAAAATCGTAGGGGTGTCATTCCATTTCAGCTATGCCTCACCAATGAGGCCATCCTGAAAATTTGGAAGACACCCCAGCTATCGTGTTTTGTTGAATCCCGTCTTCTACCATGATTTCGTTGGGAGGCCGCATTAATAAAAGGGCATCTGAAAAGCCTCGTCTAACATTTTTCTGTATTATGAAAGCGCGAAGGGGAGGAAAGGAATCGCGGTTCTTTTCTCTCTTCGCAAGACTTGAACTGTGTTTTTTGGATGAACTATAAGTCAAAGTATTAGGCATTTGGTTGCTCGATGAGTTCTCCGAGCCGAGGAGGTGTAATTTTTTCTATCAGGGGGGTAATGTCTTCTTTAGTAATGATTTTGTAGATACTTTTCGCCAAGTTATTTATCGCTTGGAAATTAGTCTCGCCAAGCGGGTTATTTCCATGCGCAAGGATTGATTGATTCCGAGAGGAACATATTCCCGAAATTTTTTTCAGCACACGAGCAGGTTTCATTTTTTCGCCTTCGAAGACATTTTCATACTGCTCAGGCTTCAGTATTATGAGCAATGCGTATCCATCTGCTAAGGCGACTCTTGGTGGGAGGCGATTGCCGCACAGGTCGAGGAATTTTTCTTCGAGTTCTTTGAAATTATCAGTAAGGTTTTCGTATTTTGGTTCTTTCCGATCAAAGTTTCCTTCCTTCGATAACTGGCGCAATCCAACGTCAACCAGTTCCTCGATGGCTCGGTAAGCCAACAGACCTGCAAATTCATACCGCCCTAACTTGGAATACTCTTGTGCAAGAGACAAAAACGCCGCGATTTTCGTGTTAGAATCAGCCAAGGGATCCGGTTTATCAAATAACTCAATAAGATTCTGCAACTGAATCCTGAAATTGTTCCTTTTTAATATCTTTTCCATAGCCGTTTTTGCTATAGTTTTTTTAATTTCCTTCAGAGGTTCTTCGAGTTTTTTGACATCGAAATTAAACAGATATTCATAAAAAGTACATAGCTGCTGTGCGATTTCATCAAAACTTGGATCAGGATTGAGCTGCTCGCTTGTTTCGAAAGCATCTCTGGCCATTGAAAAGTTCCGGCTTTTCCAGGCGTCAATACCTTTATTGCGCCACGCTTTCGCTTTTGCTTCACTGGGGTTTTCCAGCAGCAGCAACTGTTCTGTCCCGGAGACAGGAAGTTTTTTCCGGTTGTCAAACTTGCTATGGATATAACAGGATTGAGCATTATTTTCCCAGGCTGCCTGGGCTGCGGCTGCGGTCATGATTTTCGTTCCGCCAGTAATATCGACAAAGACGTTTTGCTTGTTTGCATGACGGGCAACCGATGCATAAATCTGCTGGGGATTAAGAATGTTCAGGTTTTCATATCTCATCAGGCGGCTTTCTAACAAATTAAATTTCCTGATCATGTCGTCCAAGAGTTTATAATGTCCTTGTTCCAATGCCTCATCACTAGTGATGACTATCAATTCCTTAGGTTGCAAGGCTGCGGTGGCAAGAACGGTAGTTTCTGGGGAAAACCCTAACAAGCTGATCAAAAGATCGCATTTTTTTGAGCCAAGCTGGGTGTTTTCTTGGCATTTTTTCTTAAAGTTAGGGAGAGTTTCTTTGAGGTATGATTCTAATTTAAGAAAGCGCTCATCTTGGATACTTTTTTGTGTCATTTTTTCTCCTGTTATCATGGCTAATATTTTGCGTGGGATATCCTTTTTGGCCCGATGAAATTCGTTTGGCTGGACTATTAGCAGGTGGTCATAATCATAGTTTTTGATTGGTTCGTCTGTTGGTGTCATAGCCAGTTTTTCATTTGACCATGAAAAGGCGTAATCACTATTATTGCAGGAGGGTAGAAATCGATCCAGATAATTATGATATTTGTGATATCTTTTCATCATTTCGACTAGTTCTTTTTCTGGAATATTATGAGCATCCATTTTTTCGTTTGTCACTTGCTGGACAGCCAGGTGTTTAACAAGCTCCCGGGGGACATAGTTGATAATGATGATCTGGTAATGATGCGCTCTGGCGTATGTCGCATAGGGTTCTGCTTCCCAGGGGGCTAAATTCGTGTTGTCGCAAATCACCAAGTCTGTACGCCGATCAATAGCTTGCTGGAAAGACTGCAAGTTTTTAGCGTGGTTCTCAGCGAGTTTATAAAGGTCGAACTGATAAGCCCTAGTCTCAGTCAGGAAATAATCATCAGTGGAATGGATGGATACTGTAATGCCTCGGCTTTCAAGGGTTTCTTTGATGCATCGAGATATCGTGGTTTTGCCAGAACCAGGAATAGCCCGATTGATGACAACAGTTTTTTGAAAAGTTTTTTCTGAAGTTGCCACTTTTATGTCTTATTGTCGATTATTTGTAGTGATGCATATTACCAGGAAAAACTAGGGATTCCAGTTAATCACGTCTTTGCCTCGATTAGAGGTTTGGCTTGTAGCGCCATTTTCCTTCTAATTGCCTGCTGGAATGATTTTAGCATATACTTTGAGGCCGGCCTGGTGTGCGTTTTTGATCATGTTTTTGGTGCCGGGACTCGTCGGATGCATAAGTGCAATCAATGCTTCGGCATGTTGGGCCATTATGCGATTGCGCATTGGGCCGGCGGCGCGTCCATAGCGATTCCATTCCGCCGGGAAGCGTTCGATGGGCAGATTATGCTCAAGAGCATAGCGTTCGCCTAAGGCATCGACGCCACCAGCTGCGCCGCTGATCACAAGCGATATTTCGAAGCCAGATTCCTGCACAGCCAGGCAGAGGGCTTCATAGTCATGGATGGAACGAGACCCGGCTATAATCGTACGCATGAGAACTCCAGCAGACGGCAACATGAAGCGGTAACAAGGTATTCTATCCGTCGTCAAGCAGTTTTTCAAGTTTATTCCGAAAATATTTAATCACCAACCAGTCCCAAAGAATCAGAAGTTGATATTTTCTTTGTCTCGCCTGTCCGGTTTGCAAAAAAGCTTTCCGTGCGTAAGGTATCGTGTCGCCCTGGAATCGATTTGACGCTCCAGCGTGTTGATTGAGTAAGAAATAGACGGGAAAGCGCGAGGGGGAGGAAAAGACCAGCGGTCCTTTCCTCCCCCTTGTAAAATCCGACTGAGCTTTCAGAGGGCGATGTCCTGAGTTGTCTCAGTTTTCATGTTTGCGTGGAAATTTCACCGCGCCGTCATTTCCGGGAAAAGGCCAGTGCGCGATAATCGTTTCCTTGCCACTTGACGGCGATTCCGGAAGCAAGCTCACTGGCATCCAAGGTGGCAATGCATTCATTATTCGCCATGTCTTTCAGGGTGTAGCTCCCCTCAGGCAGGTTGGGAATGGCGATTGTGACCGTCTCGCACGTATCCTCATTGCGGAACAGGCTGATTATTCCATGCCCGTTGCGGGCATACCTGGCAAAGCCATCCCATTCGTCGTATTCGATGTATTTGCCGCCTTTGAATTTATGAAATTCGCTAAGTACTCCTGGGGCAATCAATTGATTAAGGTTTTTGCAGATATTTTTGATTTCGGCCTTAGTGTCTTCGCTGAGGAGTCGCAAATCGCCGGCGATTAGTGGCGTGCCGACAGATGCAGTCAGCAGATTCTCGGCAGCTTTGTCATTCTGCAAACAAATCAGACTGCCCAGGATGCGTTCGTTCGGCAAGACAGTGACATAATTGTAAAGGGTATTGCGAATTTTGCGCGCATTCAGTATTTCCGGCTTTAATGTGTTCATGTTGGAAGCGTGGTGCAATTCTGAAAACATCAGTGCGCCAATGCTTGGAGTTTCCGTGCCAAAGGTCTCGAAGCTGAAGTCGATCACAAGACTGGGAAAACGTTTTTTAAGTTCATTCCTGCAATGCATCATGGAAGCATACTGTTCCGGAATAGAGTCAGACAAATCATGATGATATTTGTGAGTAGTCGCTGAACAGCCGTAGGGAGTCATGCCGTAGGGGCTTAAAATAGAGCTGAAGTCGAGTTTGAAGTAATCCACATTATACTGTTTTGCCAGCTGGCTGAGTTTCTCAATGAGAAATTCTCGATGTTTGGAAGCCAGGCAGCGGCAGGTGTAGTCAGAGCTGATGCCGAAACGCTTGCGGGTTCCATGCGAAGTCAGAGCGTTATCTTCAGGGTGTGTGCCAAGAGCGCCGTAGTCAGTGCCGATGTTGAACCATAATCCAAACTTCATGCCATTAGCCCGAACCCGTTCAGAGATGACTTCCAGGCCATTAGGAAATTTTTCCTGGTCGACTTGCCAGTTGTCACCGGTAAACCAACCGTCATCCACCACAAACCAGCTAAACCCAAGGTCAGCAGCGCGGTTAGCGAGATCAAGCAGCAGTTCTTCGTTGATGTTTTTCATAAATGGCTGCCAAGTGCAGTACATGACTCCGCCATGGTCAGGACAAGCCGGCAGGGAACGCCGGATCAGCTCCCGGAACCCGTTGAGATGGCTGGAATCATCCTTGCTGCCCTCATATAGGTAAATGTAAGCCTTGTCAGTAGTAAAGCTTTCGCCAGCTTTGAGATATTTGTTGAAGTCGCCGCTGCTCATGCTGTAACCGCAGGAAGTCCCTCTTTTCCAATGCGGATAAACCATGTAATACCGCAGAGGCCCGGGAACGCTGTTGCCGACAAACATCCCCTCGTTGAGCTTAAAGTTGTGGACTTGGATTATATCCTCGTCACCGCAAGCAGCAAAAAAAGGCGAAGTAAGCACAGCGCCCTGCTTTTTATAGAATTCTGCATCAACGAATTGACCAGGACACGTGTTGAGAATTTCAAAAAAGAGGCGGCTGATATGCAGTTCGCCTTTCAGACATTCAAATTTCATCCATTTTATGCAGCCAGGCAAGTCGGGATATATCTGATAATACAGCTTGATGCGGGCATCTGCTTTCGGGCACAGGAAGCATAATTCGAGAATTTCACTGCCGGATTCTTCACGGATAATCTGATAGTCCGAAAAAACCAGAAGTTTTTGATATTCAACCTTGTTTCCGTCGAGAACATGAACTTGTGGATTGTTGAAGCTGGCGACGGTTTGCCCATTTAAATTTACCAGAAAATCAGTTTCGTCCGGATGCTTTTCATATTCACGACCATTTTTTTTATTTAAAACAGAGACTGTCCTCAGACCGTCCGCGTCCACCAACAGTTCGCGCAAAAAAAGGTCGTTTTCGATTCTGAATCTATTGTCTTTTACGCTAATCATTTCGATTTCCTTTTGGTTGGTCAGGCCTTTGGTAGAGCGCCAGCGGGTGTCACATTGGGCGGCGTGCCCGATGAAAATATAACGCCGATTTGCCGGCCTGTTGCCATCCTGACAGAAAAACAATCGACGAGCGCCAGGACGGGCGCCAATTTCCTGCTTGGCGCGATTGTATTTCCCGCCGTCTGAAAATATATTTTGTGCTATCCGTTCTGGCTGACCTCAGCTGAACAGTCAGAGAAACTAATTGCCCAGACCGCAAATTCGTATGCAATCTCTTCCGTCATAGCAACAACCATAGACAAATCTTCCGCGTATTCCGTGTGTTCCGTGGTTACAAAAGCAACCCTATAAAAAATCAGTGTTCATCTGTGTCCATCCGTGGTTAAAAATAGGCTGTGGACGGGTAGTCCACCCTAAGTTTCCCGTGTGTTCCGTGGTTAAAAATGACGTCAATCTCCGCCAGGAGGACTGACATGACCGACCTTGCGCCGCTTTCGCCAGGATTCGCCATCAGCGTCGTTCTTTGCCTTGTCGCCACCGCTCTGGCTGACTTTCTTTTTTATGGTCAGGTTATCGGCTGGACTCTTGGCCTGTACGCTGCTTTGCTGCTGGCAACCATACTCTGGTTAGACCGCGGCTGCGCCTTGAAGCATCGCGCCACCGCTCTTTTGGCGGTCGCCACTGCCGGGCAAATCATCGCCCTGGTCTGGCGGCCAGGCAGCTTGTCAGTGATTTTGACGACGCTTGGCCTGGTCTCCATCGCCTCCCGGCGCCATCTGCCCTGGCCGCTCAACACTATCGACTGGCTTGAGCGCTGGCTGAGCTTCTTCCTTTGCGGCTGGACGGAAATTTTCCTCGCTGGCCGCGGCCGACAGAATCAGTCCGGCGCTTTTGGGCAGAAGAGCCGACGCGCCGCTGTCGTGCTTGTGAAACTTCTCCCTATCGCGATTTTGGCCGGGGTCTTTTTGGCGCTGTTCTCCGCAGCCAATCCGCTCATCGAACGGTTGCTGGAACAGGTCATGAACCGTTTTGACCTGTGGCTGGAGATGATTACTTTCCCATCCGCGGGGAGAATCATGTTTTGGCTCGTAGTGTTCATATATGCCTGGGCGTTGCTGCATTTCTGCTCCAAGTACCGGCTTCTGGATGAATCAGACCCCAGCCTTGCCACTATGGCTGAATTCGCTGATTTCTTTTTGAATCCGCAGACAGTGACCATCGGCCTCGTCGTCTTCAACGCGATTTTTGCGGTGCAGAATCTGCTTGACATCGGCTATCTGTGGGGCGGCGCCCGGCTTCCGGAAGGCATGACGTACGCATCCTACGCACATCGCGGCGCTTATCCCTTGGTCGTCACCGCCTTGTTGGCAGCGGCGCTGATGCTGATTGTCTTTCGGCCGTCAGCAGACCAGAAGCAAGGTCGCCGGAACCGTGTTCTGGTCTATATCTGGATTGCCCAGAATATCTTGCTGACTGTATCTGCGGCTTGGCGTCTCAAGCTCTATGTCAGCGTCTACAGTCTGACCAGGTTGCGCTTTGCCGCCGCTGTCTGGATGCTGCTGGTGGCCATGGGACTGGTCTGGATTTGCGCGCGCATTTTTGCCCGCAAGTCGAATCAATGGCTGATCAACGCCAATGTCCTTACGCTACTGGCAGTGCTTTACGTATGCGCGTTCATCGACGTGTCTGGCTGCGTTGCCAACTACAACGTCCGCCACTGCCAAGAGTATTGCAAAGTTGGCCAAGACCTTGACCTCGATTATTTGAACATACTCGGTCCCAGCGCCATGCCGGCCCTGCAATGGCTGGAAGGCCAGACCGAAGACGACGCCTTCAAATATCGCGTCAATGCAACCCTGCTCGACCTGGATGAAAAGCTGCAAGCTAAATTGACGAATTGGCGCGGCTGGACGCTGCAACGGAGACGTCTTGATAAAATCCCTGTCGTTGCCATGAATAACCCGTTTGCGGAGCAAGGCGAGGGCGAGGCTGCCGATGAATAGCCATCCGCAGAGATCGACGGCACCAGAGCCGTGAAGGCATCAAGGGGTAGCCAGATCAGGATATTTTTCGGGTAGAATGCTCAAGACCTCATTGCGAAGTCCTTGGACAAAAGCCAAGAGTTCTTCTGCTTCACTCCGGGACGCCCCTCCGATATGGTCATATTCGACAGCGTTTCGTTTAGCACGGCAGGCATCCAAATAAATGGCATCATCTTGGCGATGGACGCCGATGGTAAATTCAATAGCCATCAAGGTTCGGTAGTGTGCAAGCGTAGTTTCAGGGCGGTAGCCAGCGGCATATAGCATTACTGTGCAAAGTTTTAACGCTGCATTGTAAGGCGATGCCGAACTTCCAGTCATCCGAAATATCCGACGAGGCGGCGTCCGTGATGTCACGATCGGCAATGGCGAGAAGGTTTGCGATTTCCTTCCGACTGGTTTGATGAGGTCTCAACCACCCATTAGCTTCCCATTGCTTTAAGCTCATCTGGCGCTCCCTTCAGAAATATTTTCGGAGAACGGGCTACTTCCAAGATAAAATGGTCCTGGTTTTTGTAGCGCTCCTGATACTCGTGCGTCGTAATTACGTATGGATTAATCACCTGATCGATTTTTTCAGCGGCTTGATGGATGCGACGGGTCACCTCCCGCAGCCCGCAGTCGCCAATTACGAACAGGTCGATGTCGCTAGCGGCGTTGGCGGTGTCTTTCGCATACGAACCGAACACAAAGATAAAGTCCGCCGGACAATCAGAAAAACAATCCTGCAATACGGCTATGCAACCCTCGGTCTTCTGAACCAACTGGCAGAGAACAGGAAATAAAAGATGACGATGGTTTGCAGAAAAATTGATTCTATTCCCATCTTTTTCAGCAACGATGATACCCAACTGCGTCAGCTTGCGCAACTCCCGTTGAAGAACCGGCGCACTGAGGCCAGCCTGGCGGGACAGCTCCCGCAAATGGGCGCTTTTCCGTTCCGGCGTAAATAGGTTTTTCAGAATTTCGGCGCGACACTGTGACCCGAGAAGGTGCTGTAACATGGCTTGCTCCTGGATAGGTTGTTGCTTATAAGGTAGCGTATGTTATCAAAAAAGCAATGATGTTTTGAAATAAAATACTCACTAGTTTGACCAAGTCTCGGGGTTTGCAAATGGTGCCTGCCAAGCTATAGTTGAGTGACTTTTGCCATACCGCATTGTGTTGGAGGTGTCTAACGTGAAATGTCTGGAAATTATCGGCGGCCGCCGCCTGGAGGGACGGGTGGTCGTCAGCGGCAACAAGAATGCCGCCCTGCCTATGATTGCTGCGGCTATGTTGACTCGGGACGAAGTCGTCCTGCATAATGTTCCGGACATTCTTGATGTGCGCAATATGCTGGCTCTAGCAGCGCACCTGGGCGCTGAGGTCGCGTTTGCCGACGGCACCGCCGTCATCCGTGCAGACGCTATCCGCGATGGTCGCCTGCCCCAAGAGTTGTGTTCACGGTTGCGCACCTCGCTGCTGTTCGCCGGGCCGCTGGCAGCCAGATTCGGCCAGGCAGAAGTCTTTCCTCCAGGAGGTGACGTTATTGGCCGACGCCGCTTGGACGGGCATATCTACGGCCTGTCCCGACTCGGCATTGCTATGCAGCCGCAGCAGGGCAGATATCTGTTCACTGCCGCCCGTCGCCCACGTGGCACTGAGGTTTTTTTCGACGAGCCGAGCGTCACTGCCACCGAACACGTTCTCACTGTCGCTGCCCTGGCTAAGGGCCGCACCGTCATTCGCAACGCTGCCTGCGAGCCGCACGTGACCCAGGTGGCTGAATTGCTCAACCGGATGGGCGCCAGAATCTCGGGGCTGGACACCAATCTCCTGGTCATCGACGGCGTTGACCGCCTGCATGGCGCTGAAATGACCATTGCCGGAGACCACATTGAGGCCGGCAGCTATCTTGCCCTGGTGGCTGCGACCGGCGGCGCCATCGAGGTCAGCGGAAACCTGATTCCACGCGATTACCTTATGATTCAGCGAGTTTTTGAACGCCTCGGCATCAATGTCACCGCTGCCAAGAGCCACCTGGCCGTGACGGTGCGGAGGACACCGCGAGTCAAACCTGACTTCGGTGGCGTGATGCCGACAATCGCAGACGGACCCTGGCCGCAATTCCCCAGCGATATGATGAGCTGCATGGTGGCAGTAGCCACGCAAGTCCGCGGCAGCGTCCTGTTTTTTGAAAAAATGTTCGAGAGCCGGCTGTATTTTGTTGACAAATTGATTGCGATGGGCGCCCATGCGGTGGTCTGCGACCCGCATCGGGTTGTTATCAACGGCCCGACCCATCTGCACGGCAGCGTCATCCCCAGCCCAGACATCCGGGCTGGCATGGCCTTGGTCATCGCGGCCTGCTGCGCCGAGGGACAGTCGCGTATCAAGAATGCCGAAGTCATCTTTCGCGGCTACTGCGGACTGCCGGACAAGCTGCGAAGCCTGGGTTGTGACCTGATTGCCGTCGAAGAATAGCATAAATGCCGTAGTAAACAGCTGATGGCGCACGCCATTGACCAAGATAAGCCATTATTATGACCACCCCCACGCAAACAGCATTTTTGGACGACTCAATTCGGCCTTGGTCCAGCCTCTGTTCCCTGCGGGCTGGGCTGGGTACGGCGCGCGTGCTGGAGCCGGCTGACTTGGCGGCTTTGCGCGCTGTCATCGCCAGTTGCCCGCAACCGCTGCGTGTGCTCGGTCGCGGCACCAACGTCGTTGGCAGCGATGACGATGGCCTGGTCGTCTTGCGCCTGCCAGCCCGAGGCGACTTCGCTGCCATTACTAAGCTGGAGGATGGACGCTTTGAGGTGGGCGCTGGCATCGGATTGAGCAGGCTTTTGGCCGCCCTGGCAAAAAAGGGCTTTGGCGGAGCGGCTGCCTTGAGCGGCATCCCCGGGGCTTTGGGCGGCGCCCTGGCCATGAATGCCGGCGCCCGAGGGCAAGAAATCGCTGCCAATGTCCTCGCCATGCAGGGCCTTGATTGCCGAACCGGCCGGGAATGGCGCTGGACGGAAGGGGAGGGCGGCTGGGGCTATCGCACCTCGCCGATACCGCCGGAAGTCATCGTCACCCAGGCGACGTTGCGTTTCGACCAGATCAGGCGAACAGAGGAATTGGACAGAATCAATGGGGAACGCGCCCGGCGTCGAAAAGTCACCCCGGGGCGCTTTTCCGGAGGTTGTGTCTTCCGCAACCCCGCTCCCGACCTTCCTGCCGGAAGGCTGCTCGAACAGGCTGGCTGCAAAGGCATGCGCGAAGGCGTTTTTGCCGTCAGCGAGGCGCACGCCAACTGGATCGTCAATGCCAGCGGTGCTCCGGGCGCTGCCGCTGATTGCCGCCGCCTGGCTGACCGCATGGTCGAGGCGGTCGCCCGCCGCAGCGGCATCACGCTCCATAGCGAATGGCGATGGATGACGTGAGGATAAAGGCGAGAGGCGAGGGCCTGAATGCTGAATGTTGAATGCGGAGGCGCATTTCATAATTCATAATTCATAATTCATAATTCATAATTCGTTAGGGGCGAGGAGGGCGTCTTTTCCACCCCTGGGCGAACCTTCTGTCGCTGACTGCCTTGCACTTAGGCGGAAAATCATTATTTTATTCGGTTTACATTTTGTTCGTTTTTCTATTTGGTATTATGTCAGCGCAGGAAGAATTCTGGTCATGAAAACATCCGTTGAATGGTTGCAGCAATATGTCGACATCCCCTGGGAACCGCGCGAGTTGGCTTCTCGCCTGACCGCAGCCGGCCTGGAAGTTGAGGGCATTGAGACGCTCGGCGCGATTCCAGCCGGAGTGGTGACGGCACGGATTTTGTCCCGCGAGCCGCATTCGAATTCCGACCATCTGAGCGTCTGTGAGGTGACGACGGACGGCGAGGACCGGTTGCAGATCGTCTGCGGGGCGCCGAACTGCGACGCCGGCGCTATCGTGCCCTTGGCCACGATCGGTACTGACTTCGGCGATGGCTTCCGGATCAAGAAGGCCAAGCTGCGCGGCGTTGAATCGAACGGCATGCTCTGCTCAGCCCGAGAACTCGGCCTGAGCGAAGACCACTCCGGCCTGATGATTCTGCCTGAGACCACCCCGATTGGTGTGCCGTTGACTGACATCATTCAGACCGACTCGGTAATCGACTGGGAAGTCACCCCGAACCGGCCAGACTGGCTGTCGCACGTCGGCATTGCGCGCGAAATTGCGGCTGTCGCTGATTCGAAGCTGCGTCTGCCTGAGGCTGAAATCGCTGTCCAGCCGGGCACGTCTGTCACCGACTTCGCCTCAGTCAAGGTCTTGGACAGCGACCTCTGTCCGCGCTATATTGCCCGCGTTTTCCAGAATGTCACGGTCGGCCCGTCGCCGGACTGGATGGTTCGCCGCCTGGAGGCCGTCGGCTTACGCAGCGTCAACAACGTGGTCGATATCACCAACTATGTCATGCTCGAATACGGCCAGCCGTTGCATGCCTTTGATTTGAATACCCTGGCCGGGCAGCAGATCATCGTTCGCCGCGCCCAGGACGGCGAAGAAATTACGGTATTGGACGGGACTAAACTGAAGCTGACCACCGAGAACTTGCTGATTGCTGACCGCGACCGAGGAGTCGCCCTGGCCGGCATCATGGGCGGCGAAAACAGCATGATTACCGACGCTACCACGACGGTTCTGCTGGAGGCGGCGGCCTTTGACCGCTCCAACGTCCGGGTCAGCTCCCGCGATTTGGGCGTCTCCACGGACAGCTCCTACCTGTTTGAGCGTGGCGTCAGCCCGGAAATCACCGCCCTGGCCAGCGCCAGGGCCGCTGCCTTGCTGTGTCAGCTCTGCGGCGCTATCCAGGTTGAGGGCGTCATCGACTGCTATGGCAAGCCTTGGAAGCACGAAGAAATCACTTGCACAGTCAGTCGCTGCAACGATTGCCTTGGCATCACCCTGACCAGCGCCGAGATCGCTGATTGCCTGCGCCGCCGCGGCATGACCATCCTCGCCCAGGACGACAAGACCGTGCGCGTCAAAACCCCAGGCTGGCGTTTTGACCTGCACGCAGAACACGACCTCTTCGAAGAAGTCGCACAGATGTGCGGACTCGACCGCATCCCAGAAGCGCCAGCTACTGCCAAACTGGGCGGACGCATGGCGGATGACAAATTCCTGCCCCAGGAACAAGTACGCGCGGAATTCCAGAGCCTCGGGCTGGACGAAATCATCAACTACAGCATGTGGTCGCTGCCGCAATGCTTGCAGGGGACGACGTTGCGCGAGGAGGACATTCTCAGAGTCTCCAATCCGATCAGCCTTGACACGGCCTATATGCGGCCGACCCTGCTGCCTGGGCTGCTGCAAGTAGTCAACCACAATATCTCCCGCAACCAGCATGATCTGGGCATTTTTGAGACGGGCCGCGTATTCATCCGCCAGGCGGATGGTGCCGGCGCTGAGCGGTTGCAGGCCGCCATCGCTGTCACTGGCAAGCGTCATCCCGAACGCTTCGGCGCCGAATTGGAGGAAACTATCGACTTTTTCGATTTGAAGGGCCTCTTGGAATCGTGGCTGGAACGACGCCGTCTGGCGGCTCCGGCCTGGCAGCCCCTGACTGCGCCGGCCTTTAAGCCGGGCGCGGCCGCTGTCTGGGAATACCAGGGCAAGCCAGTGATTATGTTTGGGGAAGTCGCGCCAGAACTGGTCAAGGGCTTCCGTCTTCGCGCCCCGTTGTTCATTGCCTTGATTGAACTCGAAGACATCATTGCCATGACGTCGCCGCCGCTGAAATACGAGACCCTGCCGCAATTCCCATCCACTACGCGCGACATCTCCTTCGTCGCCCCAGCCGAATTGACCCACCAGAAGGTGTTGGACGTCATCACCGGCCTGAACTTGCCCTTCCTGGAAAAAATCAGCCTGTTCGATATTTTTTCCGATGAGAAGATTTTGGGCAAGAACCGCTGCAGCCGTGCGTATTCGATTACCTTCCGAAATGCGGAAAAGACGATTACCGACGACGAGGCGAACGCATTGCAGGAAAAGATACGCGCTGCCATCGGCGCCATTGCCGGCGTAGAGCTGCGCTGACCGCGACCTCGCTCGCCAAGCCGGCGCAGAAGTCCTCAAGCGACAATGACGAGAACGTCGTCTTCGCAGGGCGCCGGCTGTTCTAATCAGTCGATCAGCGGATTGATCTTTTCTGGTTCCTTGTTGGCCGTGCCGTAGTTGTCGCGTTTACCGTACGTGATGTACACATCTACGTCTTCGATCATGTCGTTTTTGCCGTAGTAGTCGATCACTTCCTGGGTGAGTTCGTAGGGCTTGCTGCGATCGATTTCCCACTGTGGGCTGGAGCGGAATTTGTTGTGGAAGAGGTTTTTGATTTTCTTACGCTCTTCCAGATGGATCATGCAGGCGCGCATGCAGCCGCAGCCGCCTTCGATGGCGCGGCCATAGCCGTACATGCGGGGATATTCGCCCTCGAAGGGATAGAGTTCTTTGTCGAGGCCGCCTTGGATGCCTTTTTCGCAGGCGAGCGGATTGAGCTTGCCCCACTCTAATTCATGGCCGGCAACGGTGACTTTCACGGACTCGTTCATGCTGATGGCCTTGCCGTGGCAGTTCTTGACACAGAGCTTGCAGCGGTCGCAGATTTTGCCTTCGTAGATCGGATCAGGCTCAAGTTCAGCGTCGGTGAGGAGGATGGCAAAGCGCTGGCGTGGGCCGAATTCTGGGGTGAGGAAAATTTTGCTCCAGCCGATTTCGCCGAGGCCGGCTATGTAGGCGGCAATGCGGAAATGCACGAGCACGTCCGGATAGGGTTTGCCCTCGGCGACCGGACGGCTCCAGCCCTTGCGGAATTTACCGGTGACAGGATTGATGGCTTCGCCGCCGTTGGCGTTGAGCATGGGGATGGTCTCGTACCCGGCGTCCTCCAAGAAGCGGGTGAGGTTCCACAGAACCATCGGGCCATAGATTTGGTTGATAGCTGCATAGCCCATGGACGAGTAGTTGTTGAACAGAGTGCCTTCCTCAATGCCGCGCAAGGTGCCGCGAGCAATGCGGAAGCCCAGGACGATTAGCGACTTGGCGTTCGGGAAAATGTAGCGGGGGTCCATCTGCTTGGGAGCGCCTTCAAAGCGGCTCATAGGCGCGATGCCGACTAAGTCGGCGCCAAAGCGTTTGGCGCAATCTTTGACATCTTGGGCAGTAACCATGAGGTGGCACTTTCTGTTAGGGTGGTATGGTGAGTTTAGGGCGAATAAAATTGTATGCTATGGATGCTAGACGTCTTGGTTTACGCCAAGGCGTCAAGGGATTTTTTCGGTTTCAGTTTGCATGGCATAGGTCTGACCGGCTTTCAGAGCGACGGTGACTGGGGGCAGACCAGCGCCGGTGCGGTTGCCAGCGGCATCAACCAGGGGCATATCCGCGTGTACGACTAAGCAGAGGGTGTTGTCCCTAGTCGCTGTGACTTCAACGCGGGTCATCCCATGCTTGTAGTGAGAGGCGGAAATGCGGAAGCCGCCGGGCGCGGGCATGTCCTGGAAGGAGACGTTCTGCCAGCGCGGCGAGGCGCCGGCCAGGACGTGGATGACGCCTTGGCGCGAATGAACCAGCATGTCCTGGACAGCCGTGAGAGCGCCCATGGTGGCGTCCATCTGCATGACTTCCGGGCGGCTGGCCATGAGGGAGAAGCCGGGGAACCAGGCGTCGTGCAAGGAGCCGCCGCCAGGGTTGGTGAAGGTGCGGCGCCAGATTTCCAGGATATTTTCCGCCATCATGGGGTTGTTGAAGCGGTTGTGGAGCATGGCGGCCCAAGGCAGGCACCAGCCAGACCACAAGCCCATGCCGAGGCGCGTCCAGCGGGTGCGTGTCCGGGCAACGATTGGCCGCCATTGCGGATCATCTGGGTCAATGATATCAAACGGACAGATTCCGGCCAGGTGCGAATGATGGCGGTGGCTTTCTTCCAGGGTCAGCCCGTCCCAGAGGCCGATTTCGCTGGCGTCGCCTCCTTGGGGGAAGAGCGAGGCCTTGGGCAGGCGGGCGATGATGTCTTCCCAGGCCGGGTCAGGCTTTTCATTCAGCCATTCAGCGGCTTGGATGAGGTTCAGAGCCAGGCGATGCACGGCTGCCAGCTGGAAACTGGCGTTCTTGCCCCAGGCGTTCATTTCAGAGCCGCGGTACTCGGGCGAAACGGTCACTGGCAGGGCCAGCGAGCCGTCCGGCTGCGGTTCGAGCATGGCCTGGAATACGCGCATGGCGCCGCGCATGAAGTCGAACACGGTTTCGCGCAAGTAATTGAAGTCGCCGGTGTAGTCAACATAGTCGAACATCATTTGGGCTATCCAGGCGGTGCAGGCATGGTCAATCGTGCCGGGCCAGAAAACTCCCATGCAGGTGCAGCGGTCATCCACCGCGTGCGGCAGCATATAGCCGTCCTCCAGGCCGAGAAAGTAGTTGGCGTTGCGGCGCAGCTTATCGCGCCAGGACAGCACCATATCAAAAAGCGGCTTCAGGTTTTCGAACAGGCCAGCGCGATAAGCTGGCCAGTAGCACATCTGAATATTGATGTTGAAATGGTAGTCGCCGGACCACGGGGGCAGGGCGTAGTCTTCGATCCAAGGCCCTTGCAGTCCAGCGGGCGGGCCATCCGGCGTTGTCATCGCAGCGAATTTGAACAGACCCTGGTAGTAGATATCCATGAGGACAGGGTTGTCGATATTGACGTTGGGTACGCGCTTCCAGAAGTCTCCCCACCACTGCCGGTTATCTGCGCTCATTTGCTCCCAGTTGACCGGGAGCAGCCCGGGGGGGTTGCGGGTGATGTCGTCCTTGGTTTTCGGGTCAAGCAACTCCCATTGCGGCGGTCGGTGGCCGAGGATGGCATCTTGGAGGTCGCTGACTGAGTCGGCGCGCTGGAACATTCCGGTGATTATATCGCCATCGCGACGGGCGGCCAGGGCGAACGGTCGGTCAGCAGGCATGGGTTGGACAAAGCCGCGCCGGCCGTCTTTGTCAATGCGAATCGGCAGCGCAAAGGAGATGTCTTTCATGGCATTGCCGGTCAGATCAAAGGATGGCACTACCTGGAAGTCGGCGAGGTGCCGGCACCGGCAGGCAAAAGCGCCCTTGACGGTCATGTCCAACCTAATTTCCGCAGCGTGTTCGGTATCGTTGTAGGAGTACACGGCGCGGACCAGGGCGTCGTCTAAACGCAATTCCGCGCGAAGGAGGTGGCAGCTCTTGCCGAGGGTGATGACCACGCGGCCGACTGGGATCAGGGACGGTCTCCGCGGCTGCCCGGGGACTTGCTCCGTGTCCGTAGCGAAAATAGCCGTGATGGCGTCTTTGTCTTTGTTGATCAGCGCCTGGCTGATGTCGCGGTAATTCTGGCGTGGCGTCCAGGACATGCCACCACGGTGGTCCCAGAGGGAGCCGCAGCCGATGGTCAGGTTGAGGACGTTGTCTTGTCCCCAGACATACAATCCCAGTTCGGCATTGCCGAGCATGACGCCATGATGGACTTTGGCAAGGGGAAAATCGCGAATGACGGGAGGCGGCATGAGGACTCCTTGGTTCACGGTTGCAGGCGTAGCGCCAGACTGGATGGCGCGCGGCGTGACGGTTCCGCGTCACGGTTATTTTTTCGTTGGCGGTTGCAGTCCCAGTTTAGCCATCACTTGTTGCAGATCAGTCCAGGCTTTGCGTTTTTCCGCGATGAAGGCCTTGGGTTGTTGGCGCATGCGGAGGATTTCGTTTGGGTGCAGGGTGGGCATGACCGGGATGCCATTGTAGTCGAGCCATTGATGGCGGTGGCGGTCGGTGTAGGCCGGGTCAAACAGAGCTCGCAGGGGCAGCATGCCGAGGAGAACGATGGCTTGCGGCTGGCAGAGTTCGATTTGCCGCCACAAGCAAGGCAGGCAAGCGCGGACTTCAGCCTGGGTTGGATAGCGGCGGGTGCCAAGCCGGCATTTCAGGACGTGGGTGATATAGGCGGCGGTGGCGGGATCACTGCCGCCTGGCTCCAGGCTCATGGCGCGGATCATGTTGGCCAGAAGTTCTCCGGCTGGCCCGGTCAGGATGTCGTTGCTGGCGTCCTCTTCCTTGGACGGATAATCCGCGATGAACATCACGCGGGCTTGGGTGGCGCCACGCCCGAATTGCATATTGCTGCGGCTGTTGGACAGGTCACAGTCCTGGCAAGCCGCCATGCGGGCGGCCAATTCGTCCCAACTCAAACCAGCGAAACGCGGCTTGGGCGGCGCTGGTGGGGCTTTGGCCGGTGCTGTCCTGGTAGCGGGTGGCGTAGGGGGCGGAGTCACTGGCGCAGCGGCCACTTGGGCGCGGCGCGGCGGCATGGGCGGCATGGGCGCAGCGACTGGCGGCCGGGTCGAGGGCGCGGAGCCGGTGGGGCGGAATAGAACTTCGCGGTTAGCCGGGGAAAGCCAGACAGCCGAACGGCCGGCTGCCTTTTGGCGCTGGAGGATACGGTGCAGTTCCTGGATGATGGAGCCGGGCATGGTCATATAAGAAAAAATATTCAGTTGGAAAGGTGGTCTGAATTACGATAAGGCGCGAATGGCGATTTGCAACTTCCGTCAGGTCGGAAAACCGCCGATGTGGCTGAGATGTAATGCGTCAGGCATTGATACTCGGAGTTCCGGTGAGCTTCAGAGCTAGGCACCCCGGGTAAAGCGCTTTAGTGGACAGTGGACAATGGACGGAAGTGGACTTTTGTGGACATCAGTAGACGATGGACTGTGGACTGAAGTGGACATTAGTGGTGAGTGGACGTGGACGTTAGTGGACTTTAGTGGACTGAAGAGCGAAGACACGTGTCCTCCACAGGCTTCCAGCCCGAAAAATTGTATCATGCTTACAGTCATGCCCTTTGCGCTGTAAGTGCTTAGTCATGCTTAATCCTAGGCTTTATCCTGGAATCGTAATGGGTTAGCCAATGATATAAGTTCGCACCTCGCGCGCGCGACCATAGGATGGGGGCCCCCTACAATGGGTGGGGGGGGCTTGATTTCTGGAACCGCTGAAAAAATAGGCCGCAAAACGCCATTTTTCAAACGGCTTTTTGCAGAATCATAGCTATTTTGTGCTCGAGTAGGATTCTGCACTGCACGCTGGCATCATGCTTTCCATCTCTAGGCATGGCGCCCGGATGAGACTGATGACTTGTGGGAACCTAGGTGAGACAGGATGAGAGGGGTGGCGCCCTGCGGCTCAATGTTCAACGGCTGACCGATTACCTGGAATCGGTTTACGCCAGCGTTCAACCCTTGAAAATATCTGTAGCCGCATCAAATTAATAATAGAGTATTACATTCAGGACAGACGAACACACCAGGAGCGTTGCCATGTTGACTTTGCTGGCTAAAGAATACAGCGACTTTTATCATGCTTTGCAGGATGATTTGGCGCAGCCGGATTCGCCTCGCCGTCAGCAGTGGAACAGCATCAACGAGTTGTGGTTGCAGGAATACCAGCGTGACCCTAAAGCGCCGGCGGCCAGGCATAAGGCGGTCATGTATCGCCTGATTGCAGAACATTGCGAGCCGACGATTATGCCGCACTCGCCGTTTTTCTTTGAAACTGTTATGCGACCACCCATGAACTGGGGCACTCCCGGCGATAAAACTATGTGCGGTGCAGCGCTTTACAGGCAACGGATCAGCGAAGACGATCGCCATGACCTGAGCCGGAAAATCCAACTTTTCCAGACCAGCAATCCAGAACGCTTAGCATCGTTCTGGAATATCTATGGCGGATATTTTGACACGGACCACCATACGCCCGGCTACACGCGGATTTTCCAGCTTGGCTTTGAAGGCATCCGCGCCGAAATCTTAGCCTTGCCAGCGCAAAATGACGAGACCGAGGCCATGCTGGTCGGCATTGAAGCTATCTTGAAGATTGCGACGCGCTTTGCTGAAAAGGCAGAAGCAATGCTGGAGACGGAGACAGACTCGCTCGTGCGCCGAAATTTGCAGATGATTGCGTCGGCAGCCAGGCGCATTCCTGCGCATCCGCCCCAGACCTTCTACGAAGGCTTGGCCATGATTCTATTTGTGCGCGAGGTGATGGCCACGCTGGACGCCATTGGCCTGTCAGTGCTGGGGCGTCCGGACAAGCTGCTGATTGATTTGTACAGGGCCGACTTGGCTGCCGGTCGCCTGACGGTTCCGGAAGCCGAGGAGCTGGTCGCGCAATGGCTGCTGCCGCATGATGAGAAGACGTTTGTGCGCGAACGACCCTGGCCGGAAAACAGCACCTGCATCGTGTTGGGCGGCTGCGATGAGGACGGCAACACCGTTTTCAATGAATTGACTAAGATGTTCATCGACGTGCATTGCCGGATGCGGCTGTTCACCCCGAAGCTGAATTGCCGCTGTTCAGCAGACTCGCCAAAGGAGTACCTCGACCTGATTTCAGGATACCTCCGGCGCGGCTACAATCAATTCGCCTGCCTGAATGACGATGTGCTGGTTCGAGCCTTGGTGCGGATGGGGCGACTGCCAGCCCACGCGCGCAACTATGTCAATGGCGGCTGCCAGGAACCTATGTGCGAAGGCTATGAACATACGGCCGGCGCTTTCTACTATTTCAACATGGTCGAGGCTTTTCGGGTTTTCTATCATGGCATCCCAACCCCAGACGACCCGGCCGCTGCCGACGCCACCGCAGAGCTGCTGCTCCCGCCCCTGGATAAAGAACCGCCGCATTTCAGCAACTTCTACCAGGAAATCATGCGACGCTATCGGCGTTTCCTGGAGACAAGCACGGGCTGGCTGCGCGAAAAGGGCGGAATCTTCTCCGAAATCCATCCCTCGCCCCTGTTTTCCAGCACGCTCGTCGGCTGCGTCGACAGCGGCTTGGACTACACAGCCGGCGGGGCGCGTTATAACTTCACCGGCATCGCCTGCTTGGGCCTGGCCAATATCGTCAACTCCTTGATGGTGGTCAAGAAGGCCGTTTATGACGACCGCCTGGTCTCGTATGACGAACTTCGGCAGACGGTCGCTGACAACTGGCCAGCCGGCAGCGAGCCGTTGCGGCAACAGCTCATGGCCTTGCCGAGGTATGGAGACGACGAACCCGAGGTGACCGAACTGGCAGCCCGCTTTATGGCCGATATTTGTTCGCTGATTCGCTCCTGCGAGAATGAGCGCGGCGAATACTACCAGCCCAGTTTCTTCGTCTATTACGCCTTCCGCTCCATCGGCATTCTAACCGGGCCGACGCCGGATGGACGGCGCCAGGGCGAGGTGCTGGCACAAGGCTCGGCGCCAAGTCGGCACAAAGCGCCGGACAGCATCACCGAGGTGCTGGCAAGCATGTCGGCGCTCGATTTCGCGGATTGCCCCGGCAATGCAGTGTTTGACTTCCAGCTGCCGTTGACGCCGCACCTGACCGTGCCGATCTTGTCAGCGACGCTGCGCAGCGCGTTGGCGTCAGGCGTAGCCACGGTGCAACCCAACCTGGTGGACGTGGAGGTGCTCAAGGACGCCCAAATCCACCCGGAAGAACATCCTGACCTGACCGTGCGCGTTGCTGGACTGTCCGCGCTTTTTGTGAATCTCGACAAAGGCATCCAGGATGAGATTATCACCCGGCATCTGTTCCAGGCCGGGTGA
>JAAZKI010000483.1 GCA_012799905.1 Lentisphaerota bacterium
CGTTTGCAGAAGATGTTCCGAGAGCGGCGCTTTGGTCTTGGATGGCGAAGGCGGTGTCAAGCCCGAGGTAGATAATGGTCGTGTTCCGCATTGTGCCATCGGGGCCACTCAAGGTGGTGTAGTGTACGACGGGTTGCTTTTGGGCGAAGTTGGCGCAAAGCTGAAGTGAGGTTTGCAGACGCAGAGCCCGTGAGTGCAAGTTGTGTTCGTTCTGGCCTGCCAAGGGCGGCAGAAGCTGCTCCGCCAGTGGCTCAGGGAGGCTGGCGCGCCTGTCTTCCAGGCTTTGCTCAAGCTCTTCTAGGCTCTGGAGGATTTGCTTGCGCTTGTCAGCCAGGCGCTTCTGCTGGTTTTCCAGTTCAGTCAGCTTGGCTTCCAAAGCTTGCTTTTGCGCAAGGAGTTTTTGGTTGGCGTTTTGAGCCTGGGTAAGTTGCTGCGTCAGATTGTGGAGCTGTTCTGAAACTTGGATTTCCAAGGATTTCAGCTGCGCAGCTCGATTGTCATGGGTGGTTTTCCAGGCGGCAAGTTCAGCGGCCAACACGGTGCAATGTTCCGCGAAGGTCATGGGCTGTGCGCTGGCCAGCAGTGAGGTGGCCAGCGCACAGACAGTCAAAACGTGAACAATTGATTGTTTCACTTAGAATGAGTAGGTCAGTCCGGCGTAGTAGGTTCTGCCGTAGGTGTTGTAGATGACCCCGAATGAATCGTAAGTCGTGTAGTTTTCGTTCAGCAGATTGTCAATGCGCACGTATGCCTTCAGGTTGTCGTTGAACTTCCAGGTGACCGTCGAGTGCATGAGGCAGTAGTTGTCCATCTTGCTGCTCAAACCGGCGTTGTATCTGGAACCGACGAAGACGCCGCCCAGGTTGAGAATAAGGGGAGTGATGGGGTTGTAGTTGGCGTCAAAGGAGATTTTGTGGTTGGGGATGAAGGCGAGGTGCTTAGCTCCGGTCTCAGTGTCTCTGACATGCTGCCAGGTATAGGCGAGCTTAAGCGAGAGTTCCTTGAACGGATAGGCGTTGATGGCGGCTTCGATGCCGCGAATCTTCAGCTTGTCGACGTTGGTCGGGTAGGAGAAGAAGGTATCTTCATCGTATCCGCCGTATCCGTTGATGAAGTCTTTGACCTCATTCTGGAAGTAGGTGACTTCGGCGTCAAGCACATCAGCGATGATTTGCTGATTGATGCCTGCGCTCCAGGTCACGGCGGTTTCAGGCTCCAGGTCCGGATTGCCGCGCCAGTACCATGCGTTGTTGGCGAGCGGCATCAACTCGTAGGGATTGGGCGCCCGGTAGCCCTTGCCAATGGCTGCCTTAAACGTGGTGAGCGTGGGTTCGACCAGGTAGGATGCGGAAACGTCGCCAGTCCATTCGTTATCAAAATCAGAGTGGTCGTTGAATCTGAGGTTGGCGTTGAGGAAGAGATTGTCAATGGGTTCGGTTTGGTAAGCCAGGTAATAGCCGGTGCTGTAGGTGGTCTCATCCCACGCCTTATATTTTTTCTGCCCAATCATCCAACCGCGGACGTGGTCTTCCTGGTAGTCTATGCCGAAAGTGATGGCGTTCCTGTCATTCAGGCTGATTTTCGCCTGCGCGTTGATCAAGTCCATGTCGCCCTTGTAGCGATAGGCTGAATCAAACCACATTTTCTGGCCAATGTCCTCGTAAATCCTGTCTGAACGCGACTTAGCGTAGGTGATTTGGACATCAAGGAGACCGTCCAGCAGCTCGGCGCCGATGATCTTGGCGTGCCCGGCCGTGCGCCGGATGGAAATGTCGTCAACATCAATGGGTTCGAAGGTCATTTCATCGTAGTCGCCGCCGTCGTATTCCTCGTCCGTGTCCGTGAATGAACCAGCGATTTCGGCTCTCCAATGTTCGTCAAGCTGGAGTCCGATTTGCCCCTGGTAGGTTATGGACCTGAAGCCATCGTCATCGCCATTGATATTCATGTAGGCAGATGGGCCTTTTCGGTAGGTTGAGATTCCGCGTTCAGTCTGTCTGGCAATGCCGAGCTTGAAGTCAACGATGCCGTATTTGCCGAACAGCAAAGCCGACGAGTGTATTCTGGCATGCGAACCAGCCTCCAGGCTGATGACGCCGTGCGTGCCCTCTTCGGTAGGTTTCTTGGTGATGACGTTGATGACGCCACCCATGGCCGATGAGCCTTGCAGCGAAACTGCACCCTTGACGATTTCAATCCTGTCGATGAGGTCGAGCGAAAGATTGTCAAACAGCGGTGAATTTCCTGTCGAGGTTGAGTTGTCCAGGTAGGGGACGCCGTCAATGAGCAGCTTGGTGTGATAGTGCCTCATGCCTCGGAGCGAGATGACGGGCTGCGAGGCGCGAGTTCCAAAGGTATAGTAGTCAATTCCAGGCTGATCTTGCAGGATGTCCGTGACATAGGCCTGCTTGGATTGCTGGATTTGCTCCTGGTCCAGGACGATGACGCTTTGCCCCAATGATTCAACCAGCGCATCGGTGCGCGTGGCAGTAATAGTCATGGGCGGAAGCTCGGTGGCCGCTTGCTGCTCTTGGGCATGCAAAAACGAAAGAGTCGCAAATACTGTGCATCCGACCAGAACACGGAGTGCAAATTTGCGGACGAAGCGGGACGTCTCGGGAGCGTAGAACAGTTTGATGTTCATGGCCTTCCTTGTGTTGCGCGCACAATCTTGTGGCTGGGTGATGGCTCAAAGGGCGGGCTCCGACTCATAGGCGATAACGCCTATTTACGGTTGCGCGACAGCTCCCGGATTGCACGGGATTCACCGCGGAAAACTTTGAGCTATGTATGGTTATGTACTATAACGTCCCTGCCTGGAAACGCCATGCGTAAAAGAAAAAAAATCTTCCGAAGATGTAATTAGCTCCGTTGCCAGTGAAAATTTGGAAAATGAATTTTAGCGAAATATATTACTGTTAATGGCAATATGTGGTGATAGAAGGCGTTATGTGATAACACACGCTGAAATCATCGCCACTTCAAATAAAATCCACCCGAAAAGTCCCGGCCAGAATTTCCCTGCATAGGCCGACCTCCGCCAGGCCGGGGTCAGAAGCAGCCAGCCAATTTTATCATTCACGAAAACCAAAGGAGTATTATGACAGAAGAGACCAAGGAGAAGATCATTGACATTGATGCCGAGGCCTTGGCGCGGCGCTGTGTAAGCGTCTGCGAAGAACGCAAAGCCGCTGATATTTTGCTTTTTGACGTCCGCGAACAGACGATTTTGGCCGATTATTTCATTGTTTGCAGCGGCACTTCGCTGCCGCACTTGCGGGCGATTAGCGACCATGTCCGGCGCGAGTTGCAAGCCGCCGGAGTGAGGCCGCGCGGGGCTGACGGCAGTCCGAGCAGTCAGTGGCTCGTCCTGGATTACGGCGTCATCCTGGTCCATATCCTGATGCCGGAAATGAGGCATTATTATTGCCTGGAAGACTTGTGGGACAAACGCAAGATCATCTATCGCGGCGGAGAGCCGCTGCCAGCAGTCCGGCCGGGACAGGGACGCCCAACCATCATCCCACCACATCTGGTGACGACGACGGTCATCCCAGGAGTGGAGGACGCGGATGAAGACGAGGATGACGAAGACGATGCGGATGACGCCACGCCATAACAGTGAGCCTATTTGATAGTACGGCTGTTTTTGCAAGGGGAGGAAAGGAGCACGGCGCCTTTCCTCCCCTCGCGTTTCCTCAGTCTATCTCCTTTCAGCCAAGACACTGGCCGCCGGCCTGGGGCGCCGCTTGGTAATCGGTCAGTCATTGATATTCGGAAATCCGACGAGTAGCGGTCTCAGGAAAGGGGCGAGGGGCGAGGGGCGAGGGTAAGCTTGGGCTACGCTGTCCACCATGTCCACTTCTGTCCACGTCCACTCACCACTAATGTCCACTTCAGTCCACAGTCCATCGTCTACTAGCGTCCATTAAAGTCCACTAGTGTCCATTGTCCACTGTCCACTAAGGCGCCTTATCCGGGCAGTCTGGCTCCGCAACTCGCCGGAACCCCGAGTGTCAATCGATTGTTTTTTGCGTGTATAAGATTGGATTTACCCGCCATAGCATATAAATTAACTCTTTTATACATGTTCTATATATGACAGAGCCTGTCAGGCGTTGTCTTGCCTGGCAGGTCGAGAAACCGGAACTACTTTTTCTCAAGGGAGTATGCGCGCATGGCCAAACGTAAACCGAATTTGTTGTTTTTGGGTATTGATTCGCTGTTGTCGTTGCACATGAGCTGCTACGGCTACCACCGGCAGACAACCCCGCATATCGACAAGTTTGCCCAGGGCGGAACTCTGTTTGAAAACACCTTTTCACCGCATGTGCCGACGACGCCCGGCTACGGATCGATGTTCACCGGGCGGGACTGCTTTGGCACCAACACCGTCGCCCTGCGGCACAAGGGCCTGCTCGAAGGCAAGACCCTGGCGGAAATCCTCGGCGA
>JAAZKI010000247.1 GCA_012799905.1 Lentisphaerota bacterium
GGACGCTACGGCAGCCCCTTCGCTCCCCTCGACTTCTTCACGGTCGACTCCTCCCTGGCCGTCTTTGACCGTCATACCACTCCCTTAGAGCAATTCGGCCAGCTGGTGGCTGACATTCATTCCCGGGCCGGTCTCGTCCTCATTGACTTGCCCGCTGACCACACGGGATGGGGCTCTGTCATGCAAGTCCATCACCCTGAATGGTTTACTCGCAATGAAGACGGTTCCTTCGCCAGCCCGGGCGCCTGGGGAGTCATCTGGGAAGACCTCTGCAAACTCAATTTTGATGACAAATCCCTGTGGATGCAGTTGGCCGATGTCTTCCTGCATTGGTGCCAACTCGGCGTTGACGGCTTCCGCTGCGACGCCGGCTACATGATCCCAGCCCCAGTCTGGACCTATATCACCGCCCGCGTCCGCGAGCAATACCCAGACACCATCTTCTTCCTGGAAGGACTAGGCGGAGGCATCCATACCACCGAAGAACTCCTCCAGGAAGCCGGCCACAACTGGGCCTATTCGGAATTCTTCCAGCAGTTCGGCTACCAGGACATGCTTGATTACATCCGCTTCGCCATCTCCTTCAGCAACCGCGCTGGCTGCTTAGTCAATTTTGCCGAAACGCATGACAACCCACGACTGGCCGCCAAGTCCCCGGCCTGGGCCGCACTCCGAGTCAAGACCGCCGCGCTGTTCAGCGTTGCCGGCGCTTTCGGCATCGCCAATGGCGTCGAATGGCTGGCCACGGAAAAAATCCATGTCCATGACGCTAATTCACTCGCCTGGGGCAGCGAACCGAACCTGACCAGCCTCATCCAGACGTTGACCCGCCTGCTCAACCAACACCCGGCTTTCCAAGCCCAGGCGACGCTACGCATCCCCAACAGCTTCCGCGGCAATGCCATCGGCATGCTCCGCTATCCGCCTAGCGACGATGACAGCAGCCAAACCCGCCCCATCCCCACGACTACGCCCCTGCTGGTCGCCGCCAACCCCGAAGAAAATCAACCCGCCACCCTGGAATGGAGTGTCAGCGACTTCAACCCCGGCCGCAGAGCCGTTGACCTGATCACCAACGCCGTCATCCCAATTCAGCGCAAAGGCCATCTGGCAACCATCACCCTGCCGCCCGCAGCCGCCTTCTGCCTGACCGCCACAACCACCAGCAAGGATGACCAGGAAACACAGATATGCCCGCGCCACTGGCAAGACCTGCGCGATCGGATCATGGACTATATCGTTGAAACCAAGGGCTACTTCGATCTGGCTGACATTGACATCGACGGCCTGACGCGAACCCTGTACGAGGACCCGCAGCGCTTTGTCCGCCAAGCACTTCCCGAATCATCTTATCTACCGATCATCGAATGGCGTCCTAATCAAGATGAACACCGCGTCGTCATGGTGCCGCCGCAACACCTGATCCTCATCCGGCACGTCCACCCCTTCATTGCCACCATCCTGCAAGGCGCCACCTGCCAGCAACGCAAACGCTCCCTGCCCCAGGCTGACGGTTCGTCCATCATCCTCTTCTCCCCCTTGCCCGCCCCCGCCGAAACCCCAGCTGAAGCCACCCTGGTCATCCATGTCTTCGCCAACCAGCCTGATGGCCAGCAGCAGCAAACCGAAAACCTCTTCCACCGCGGCACCTTGTCCCTGCTGCCAGAAACGATCGAACCAGTTGTCAACCTGAGCCTGCCTGCCGAACAAATCACCCCCGAACACGTCGGCCTGTGCAGCGATCAGCAGGGTGGCTTCACCCTTGCCCGCGCTGCCTGGGGACTGTTGCGCAGCAAATATGACGCCCTGTTCGCCCCCAACCTCGACCCGCTGGTGCCGGTTGACCGCACCGTGCTCCTGACCCGCGTACGCGCCTGGATGATCTACCGCGACTACCGCCAAGAACTCAATCTCGATTGCCAGACCAGCTTTGCGGCTGGCTACGCCAATCGGCTGGCATGGCATTTCAACGTCCCCTCAGGCATGGGCCAACATGTCATCCTGCGCGTCGAATGGCAACTGTCCAGCGACCGACGACAAGCCAGCCTAACCTTCGCCCGCCTGCTGTCCCCAGACCCACACTATCGCCATACGCTTCCCGATGACACCCCGGTCGCCCTCTACCTGAGACCCGACCTGGATGACCGACCTAACCACCAGGTGACCAAGGCGTTCAAAGGCCCAGAACAAACCTTCCCGACTGCCGTCACCGCGCTTAATGACGGCTTCCGCTTCCAACCCTCCCCAGGACATGGGCTGACCATGCACATCAGCAAAGGCTCATTCCATGAATCGCCGGAATGGCACTATCAGCACCCACTGCCCGTTGACGCTGAACGAGGACTGGAAACCGACACCGACATCTTCTGCCCAGGATACTTCAAATGCACCCTGCTCGGAGGCCGCCAAACCACGGTCGCCGTCGCCGTGGTTGACGAGGACGCCGCCACCGCAGCCCCGATCATCCCTGCCCCAACCATGCCGGACAAACTGCCGCTCCGGGAAGCGCTCCGGCAAAGCCTCGCCGCTTTCGTCGTCCGCCGCGACCAAGGCAAAACCGTCCTCGCCGGATTCCCCTGGTTCCTGGACTGGGGTCGCGACACCCTCATCTGCATGCGCGGCCTGATCGCAGCAGGCATGATTGATGATTGCCGAGACATCATCCAGCAATTCGCCAGCTTCGCCGATAAAGGCACTATCCCCAACATGATCCGTGGCCTTGACCATTCTAATCGCGACACCTCTGACGCCCCCCTCTGGCTCTTCGTGGCAACCTCTGACCTGGTCAACCACCCCCAAGGCGGTGACGCCATCCTCGACCTGCCCTGCCCAATCCGTCCCCTGCGAATGGTACTCAATGACATTGCCGACTACTACTGGCATGGCGCTGCCAACGGCATCCGCGCCGACCACGACTCCGCTCTGGTCTACAGCCCCGCCCACTTCACCTGGATGGACACCAATTTCCCGGCGGCAACCCCGCGCGCCGGCTACCCGGTCGAAATCCAGGCCCTGTGGATCTTCGCCCTTGATTTCCTCACCGCGCATGGCGGCAACCCTATCTACGCTGAACGCGCCAGCCTCGCCCGCCGCAGCCTGGAGCAATACTTCCGCCGCCCAGACGGCCGCGGCTTTGCCGATTGCCTGCACACGCCGACTCCAGACACGCCGGCCCGCCTGGCCACGCCAGATGACGCCTGCCGCCCCAATCAACTTCTCGCCGTCACCCTGGGCGCTGTCACCGATCCAAAGTTAGTTCGCAGCATCATCGCCGCCACCCGCCCGCTGCTCACACCGGCTGGCATCCGCAGCCTGGATGACGCCCCAGTCAACCATCCCATCCCAGTCAGCAGCCGAGGCCGACCTCTCAACGACCCCTATCGCCCCTACTGGGGAGTCTACAGCGGCGATGAGGACACCCAACGGAAGCCAGCCTACCACAATGGCACCAGCTGGGCCTGGATGATGCCGTCGTTCTGTGAAGCCCTGGTCATGACATACGGCCGAACCGCTATCCCCGCCGCCAAGGCATGGCTGGCCGCAGCCGCACCACAGATGCAACGCCAATGCATCGGCTATCTCCCCGAAATCTATGACGGCAACGCACCCCATGAACCAAAAGGATGCAGCGCCCAAGCATGGAGCATGACAGAATTCTTCCGAATTTACCAAAAACTTACAACATAGTCAATGAAATTTCACTCTAACAGGCTTATATTAAGGTTGTTAAAAGTCGTTTAACGCATCTCTAAAGATTGTTAAAAATCGTTGTTTTCGTTAATCTCTGAATAAGGAGTTTGACCATGCCAGCTACACAAAGCAAACCTACCTCCCGCCCTAAGACCATGGGCCGCTTCATTAAGCGCAAAGTCAACTTCTCCGTCAACGCCAAACCCGGCGCCAAGGTCTTCCTGGCCGGCGCCTTCAACAACTGGGATGTCACCAAGAAGCAAATGATTGACCGGGAAGGCAAAGGCTATTTCACCTGCTCATGCTTCCTTATCCCGGGAACGTACGAATACAAATTCTACATTGACGGTGTCTGGTGCCAGGACGTGGCCAACCCTAACTTCGTGGCCACGCCCTTCAACTCCCTCAACAGCGTCGTCGAGGTAATCTGAAACACCCCTCTGACCCGCCCATCCAACCCGTTTCCCGAGAGACACGCCAAATGGCACCAAACACCGATCCTAACAAAAAAATCAAAGTCCTAATCGTCACCCCGGAAATTACTTATCTGCCGCCGGGCATGGGCAATATCGCTGAACGCCTCTCCGCTAAGGCCGGAGGCCTGGCTGACGTCTCCGCCTCGTTGGTCTCAGCTCTCTTTAATATGGGCGTTGACGTCCACGTCGCCTTGCCCAACTACCGACGCCTCTTCCATGTTGAAATCAAAGACCTGATGAACGCCAAGCTGTCCCAGTACCGAGCCAAGCTGGGCCCTGACATCAACGGCAAGCAACGCATCCACCTCGCTGAAGACAGGACATTCTATTACCGCGATCGCGTCTACAGCAACTATGCCGAAGACGGCCTCAAAATGAGCCTGACCTTCCAGCGCGAGGTAATCAACAACATCATCCCGTCTGTCCTGCCTGACCTTATTCACTGCAATGACTGGATGACCGGGTTGGTGCCAGGGCTGGCCCGGCGCTGGGGCATCCCCACCCTCTTCACCATCCACAATATCCATACCCAGGAAACTACCCTGGGAACCATTGAAAACTACGGCATTGACACTGCCTTCTTCTGGCAGAACCTCTACTACACCAGGCAACCGGCCTGCTACGAAGAATCACGCTCGCACAACCTCGTCGACCTGCTCACCAGCGGCATCTTCGGAGCCCACTTCGTCAATACCGTCAGCCCGACTTTCCTGCGGGAAATCGTCGAAGGGCAACACTCCTCCTTCGTCCCCCCGCAAATCCAACGCGAAATCGCCAACAAATACTACGCCGGCTGCGCCAAAGGCATCCTGAACGCCCCCGACCCTGATTATCACCCCAGCACGGACAAGGCGCTCGAAGCCACCTATGACGCCAAAACCCACGCCGAAAACAAGGCGATCAATAAAAAAGCCTTTCAAGCCAAAACCGGCCTGACCGTCAATCCGAACGTCCCCCTGCTGTTCTGGCCGTCCCGCCTCGACCCCATCCAGAAAGGCCCGCAACTGTTGACGGAAATCCTGTATTCCATCATTGATGACTACTGGGCGCAGGGCCTACAAGTCGCGATTGTCGCCGAGGGCGCCTATCAACAGCATTTCCACGCCATCGCTGACCACCACCAGCTGCGCAACCGGATTGCCGTCTGCTCATTCCAGGAAGCCCTTTCCCGCTTGGGCTATGCAGCCTCCGACTTCATTCTGATGCCCTCCCGCTTTGAACCGTGCGGCCTGCCCCAGATGATCGGCCCGCTGTACGGCAGCCTCCCAATCGTCCATGACACCGGCGGTCTGCACGACACTGTTTCCCACCTTGATGTCGCTAAAGACAGCGGCAACGGCTTTGTCTTCGAGTATTATGACGCCAACGGCCTGCGCTGGGCCATTGACGAAGCAATGCGCTTCTTTGGCCTTAGCCGCCGCGTCCGCCAAAAACAAGTCGCCCGCGTGATGCAAGAGGCCGAAGCGACCTTTACGCATGCCAACACGGCGGCCGCTTATGTCGAGCTCTACGAAAAAATGCTGCAACGCCCCCTGCTTCCGCAAACCGAAGCCGACGACAGCCAGTCAAAACAAGCATGACTGCGAAGAAAAGCAATAATCTCTATGAAGAGCTACGCCAGACTACTTCGGCCTATTTCTGCATACCGTTGGAAGAGTGCGGCCCTATCAGCGCTGAACTGCTGCTTTGCTTAGAAGCAGCCCTCGCCATCTTGGAAAAAAACCACCTTGAGCCGTCTGGAAAAAACTTCCGGGAGTCTCTTGACAACATCCTTCTGTTGGCCTCACGTCTGCGCGGGAACATGCTGAAGGAAATCGCCGATGACTTGCAAGACTCCCTGGACATGGATGGCGAGGGGCGCCTTGCCATCATCAATGACTGCATGAACGTGGTGCAAACCGCGAAAACATTCGTCGCCTGACTGACCACGCTGGCAAGACGAGGAATGCAAAGCCCTTTCAACGCCGCCTAGCAGCCCCAGGTCGCTTGGCCGAAAAGCCGAAAAAGCCGATTCGCTTACCCAGGCTATAATATTCGCGGTGCGCATACGCCAGCAGTTTCGCCTGCTCCAGGCAGAGCTTCCCACGACGGTCCAACAGCGCCGGCGAAACATGCACGGCCACGATTTCGGCGACGAACATGTCATGCGAACCGAGCTTGACCGTCTTCCGCACCTTGCACTCCAAATTCAACGGGCATTCCACCAACAACGGCGCAGCAACCGACTCACCAGCAGTGCGGCTCAAGCCAGTCAAGGCGAATTTGTCCGTGTCACGGCCTGATTTCATCCCGCATAAATCAGTCGCCTTCGCCAAATCCTGAGTCGGAATATTGACGACAAATTCGCGCGTGGCAGTGATGATGCCATGCGAAAAACGATCCGGGCGAATCGAAATCGACAGCATCGGCGGATCGCTGCACACTGTCCCGGTCCAGGCCACCGTAATGATGTTCTCCGGCTGCTCCGCGCGGCCGCCGCAACTGACCAGCACCACTGGAGTCGGCGCCAACATCGTGCTCGGCTTCCATAGCCGCTTGCCCTGGCCGCTGCTGACCGAATCGCTTGCCTCCGGACGGCTGCGGCGACCGCCGCGACGGTCGTCGCTATCCCGGCCCCGAATCGGCGCCGGACGGCCAAACTGCTGCCGCGGTGGAACCCCGCCTGGCGCTGCCGGCTTTTTTGTTGCTGGTCTGCCCTCACGCCGTCTGTTCTCATCTGCTGACATATCATTATCCTTCACCAAAATCCTGAATCTCACGCCGACCTGGCTGCTAAACCGCTAGCCATGCAATCGGCGTTAATGTAATCCAAGTTTTCGGCTTGGATAGACCACAGCCGCCATTTCGGCTTGATCGCCGGTATTCGGTCAGTGGACAACCCGGTGCTCAGCCGCTATGGACGGTGACTGCCGCATCGTACGTGGTTCAAACTTTAGCTTGCCGTAATTTTCGCACTTTTAACGTTTCTACCTCTGCATGCCGGTGAACGTGGTGGACATGGCGGATAGCTTAGTCCAAGCTCACTCTCGCCCCTCGCCCCTTTTCAAGCACCGCAGCACGCCGGAACTCCGAGTATCAATGAGTGACCGCTTACGATGCCATCAATAGAAAGACAATCCTGGCCAAGCGCCGCGTCCGCTGGAGCCTGACTCAACCGTAGGGCCATAACCGCCGAAAGGCAGGTAAAGTTTATAATACTTCCCCACCTGGGCAATTCCCCAGGTCGCTCCCGGCGCCAAATCGTGTCCACCCGAGACCATAGGCAACTGACAGACCATCTCGCCGACATGACCATCCAAATACGCTGCGCTGCACCGCCCGCCATGCCGAAAGGCCAGCGTCCCCAGGTGATTCTCGCCAGGCTTGACTACCGGCGAAAGGACGACCAGCGAAGCAGGATTGCGCTGCCAATCAGCAAATGCCATCAAATCCGACAAACTGCGAGGAAAACTGTGCAGACGAAGCCAGAACGCCTGCGGCCCAACCGCAGTCGGACGCGCACTGCACGACAAAACGCATTCGTTGCCGCCAATGCTGACCGTCACCCCGCCAAAACTGTCCGCTCGGCCTAAACGCCCAAGCGAAGAGGTCAAACCATCCCCGGGACAACGGCCAATCTCATCCGCAAGAACATGACCCGAGCCAAAATAAGGCGGCAGACCGCGAACCGGGTCAAGATAAGCCAGCGAATCAACCAGATAGTCCTCATTGTCATGACAATACATCTGCGACGCCAAACCGTATTGACGATGCAAATTCTTGCAGGCCACGGAACGCGCCTTTTCCCGAGCCCGCGCCAACGCCGGCAAGAGCATCGCCGCCATAATCGCTATGATGGCGATCACCACCAGTAATTCAAGCAAAGTAAAAGAAAAATGCCGCGCCTGGCTCATGCGCATCGCAGTGCTCCGGTTAACTCCATGCAGAATAACTATTGCAAAACCTTAGCAGCATTTTCAATGCCAGATTAAATCGGCCGCGGGCGCACCAGCAAACCGGCCTCCAGCCGCCCCGTCTTGCACCAATCATGAACACCATTGCCCGACTTTGGGGCGAGGGGCGAGCGGCTTTGTTTAGGGGCGAGGGGCGAGGGGCGAGGGGCGAGATGAGCTTGGGCTACGCTGCCCACCATGTCCACTTCTGTCCACGTCCACTCACCACTAAAGTCCACTTCAGTCCACAGTCCATCGTCTACTGAAGTCCATTAAAGTCCATTGTCCACTGTCCACTAAGGTGCCTTATCCGGGCAGTCTGGCTCCGCAACTCGCCGGAACCCCAAATATCAATCGGTGACCCATTACAATACAAACCCCAAAAAACACCCCAGCTAGTGGAAAATACAGCCTGCATAGACATATTATCTATTCCCCTGGCCAGCCGGCGCCCATAACTGTAAGGAATCTACTGCCATGACCTTTATTCTGACCGAAGTCGAAGCCCGCATCCTCGGATGCCTGCTCGAAAAGCAAACCACGACCCCTGATGTTTACCCGTTGACCCTCAATAATCTCGTCCTGGCCTGCAACCAGAAATCCAACCGTGACCCGGTCGTCAACTACGATGACCGGACTGTCATCAGCGGACTCGACGGACTCCGGGATAAAAAACTCGCCATCCTGATTGGCCAGGACGGCGCCCGTGTGCCCAAATATGGCCATATTCTGGAACGCACCCTGCCCCTGTCCAAACAGGAGCAGGCTCTCCTCTGCGTCCTTCTCCTGCGCGGGCCGCAAACTCCCGGCGAACTAAAAACACGCACTGAGCGCCTGGCTGACTTCGCCTCCATCGAAGAAGTCGAACAGACGCTCAACGCCATGATCACCCACGAGAACCTGCCCCCACTGGTCGTCAAACTGCCGGTTCAAGCCGGCAAACGCGAAGCCCGCTACACCCACCTCCTCTGCGGTGAACCGGAACTGCCCGAGCCAGATGCATGGATGCCGCCGCCAGAACCTGCCCGACAAGAATTGACCGCCGAGCAGACACGCCTGACAGACCTGGAAAATAAAGTCGCAGAACTGCAAGACCTGCTCGAAAAAATGCAAGCCGAACTCGCCGAACAACGCCAGCTGACCGATAAGCTGAAAGAACTGCTCTGACTTGCTGCAACGGCCAGCTAAGCACCCCGGGTAAAGCGCTTTAGTGGACAATGGACAATGGACGCTAGTGGACGTTAATGGACATCAGTAGACGATGGACGATGGACAGAAGTGGACATCAATGGAGAGTGGACGTGGACGTCAGTGGACGCCAGTGGACTGAGGTGCGCAGACACGTGCCCTCCACAGGCTTGCAGCCGGCGAAAATCTATCACGCTTACAGTCATGCCCCTTTGCGCCGTAGGCGCTTAACCATGCTTAACCCCAGGCTTTGCCTGGGGGATAGGCATCCCCTCAAAATGGCGCCTTGTAAAGGCGCTACAGAAGACTGACGCATGACCCCTCGCCCACCCCATGTAATAGGACAGTCATTGATATTTGCCGCCCACTGCTGCGGGCCCGGTGGACAGCGTAATCCAAGCTCACTCTCGCCCCTCGCCTCTCGCCCCTCGCCCCTAAACAAAGCCCCTCGCCTCTA
>JAAZKI010000192.1 GCA_012799905.1 Lentisphaerota bacterium
AGTAATCCGTTTCGCTCCTGGTTTGCGGCTGGGTGAGGATTTCTGCAAAGCGCTGGTTTTGGGCTTGGAGCAGGGCGGCTAGCGGCGAGCTTGGCGCAAGGCCGTGCGTCAGCGAGGCGACTTCCGAGAAGGCGACGATCGGGAGGAGCGCGTCGTCCATGCTCATAACTATATAGCCGCGTGGATGCAGGTGGACGATGGCCAGCTTCGCCTGGGCCTGAGCATTGTCCAAGACAGTGACAGCAGCCACGGCAGCGTCGGGCGCGGATTGCTGGAATACGGCGTTTTGTTTCAGCCAGGCCGAGGCTGCTTCGAGCAGGGTTTGTTTTGAGAGCGGTGCAGCCGCGGCCAGGGTTGTGAACCAGAGAAATACGGTGAGAACAGTAGAAAACAGATGCTTCATGGTGGCGTAATCAGTCCAAAGTTTAACAGGATGAGGAAAACAAGCGGGGCGGCAAGCTAGGAAAACCGTCATTATTCTATGGCCTAGCTACGAAAAGGCAAACAGCCTACTTTAATTTTAGATGACTTACTGAGAAAAAGCAAGCCGGATGAGGGACAAAATGGATTGGAGGATTAAATTAAGCATGCGTTCCCGGCTGCCACAGAATTGGTCAGTGGATAGTGTACGGTGACAGCGAGAAGCAGTTTTTCACCCCTTGGACATGGCATGAACCTGAAATCTTATCGCCTTTTTATCTTTGATTTGGACAACACCCTGGTCAGTTCGGAAACCCAGCATACGGCCGCCTTTGCCCAGGCCATCCGGGAATTGGCCGGATATGAACTGACCGAGGAAGACCGACATGACTATATCGGCAACACCAGCGGCTGGCTGGCCGAGAAAATCATCCGCAAGATGGGCTATACGCATATCACGCCAAAGGATGTCTCTCGCCGCAAGGGCGAATGCGTGATGCGGTCTTTTGAGGCGCGGCCTTTCCCCGGCGCCTGCGAATTTGTCCGCCGCCATCATGGTCGGATAAAGCTGTCAGTGGCGAGCAATTCTCCGCGCGACTTTGTGCACTATGCTCTCCGTCTGATTGATTTGTTTGACCTTATGGACAAGGTCAAGACGGTTGAGGACGTCAAGGAGCGCAAGCCTGATCCGGAGATGCTGCTGGCCTTGAGTGCGGAATTAGGCGTGCCGCCCTCGGAATGTCTGGTCTTTGAGGATAGCGGCCTGGGCCTGGAGGCGGCGATGCGGGGAGGTTTCCCGGCCGTGCTGATGGTCAATCCGGGCAATTTGCTGCCGGATGTCATTCCCGAGAGCATTCCGACCATGACCTGGCCGCAGCTGCTGGCTGCTGCCGAGGCCGAGTAAGTGCGGGGTTCGCGAACACGGCCGTATTTTTGGGCAATCCGGAAAGGATAGGCTTCGATGTTGAAGTCGATAGCGGTGTTGTTTTTGGTGACGCTGATTCCCGGTTTGGAACTGCGGGCCTCCATCCCCCTTGGCATCCTAGGGGGCAAATGGCTGGCAGAGCCGATGGCATGGCCCGCAGTGGTGGTGACCTGCACAGTGGCCAATATCCTGCTCGGATGGGGCGTGTTTTGGCTACTGGACCCGATTCTGGAAGTCCTGCGCCTGATGCCCTGGTTTGAACGCTTGGTCATGCGTTACATCGAGCGGGCGCGCGCCAAACTGAAGCCGCAGGTGGACAAGTATGGCACCATTGGATTGGCGATTTTCATCGGCATTCCGTTGCCATTGACCGGCGCCTACACCGGGGCGGCAGGCGCCTTTGCGCTCGGCATGGGGCGGCGTCAATTCATGCTCGCCAACGCCCTTGGAGTGGTGATTGCAGCCGTTTTGGTGACTATCATCACGCTGCTCATCCGCGCCGGCATCAACTTGCCAATTTTTGACATCCTGATCAAATCCTGAGCCGGCGCCATCATCCCGGGTCAGCGCCGTCTGCCTTGACCAAAGCCGCCTCTAAAGTTTCCGCCTCCAAAGCCGGTGGAGGTGGCCTCGAGGATTTGGTTGACCTGGTCGGCAAGTTGTGCGCCGCCAGCGCCGATGGATTTGCCGTACTGCTCCAGCAGGATGGTTCTGACTTCTGCGGATAGGTCATTGATGGCGCGCTGGTTTTCCCACATTTCCCGGCCGCTGTCACGGTCGCCTTGCATAGCGCTCTGCATCAGTTCCTGGTTGGCGCGCAGCAATTCCCGGTATTCGGTGACAGCCTGGCGCTTGGCCGAAGGGAGTTTAGAGACGTCAATGGCATTGAGGAAATCATCCCTTTTAGCGATGCGCTCTTCCATCTCGCGGCGCCTGGTCATCATCTGCTCATAGCGTTCCGGGTTTTCTGTGCGCATGCGTTCCATGCGCTCTTCGGGGGACTCGCGGGGGATGTCGCGGTCGCGTTGACGTCGTTCCGGGCGCTGGGGCTGGTTCTGGCGGGCGGCATTGCTGTTATCCAGCGCTTTGCGGAGGGCGGCGATCATTTCGTCTTTCATGGCGATGTCTTTGAGCAGCCGCTCCTTGGATTCATCTTCCGGCAACTCGGCAGCCTGGGTCAGGGCATTCAGTTTTTTCTGCATGGCCTGGACATTCAGCTCCAAGGTCTTGGTTTCGGCAATGGCCTGGTCCCGCGCAGCGCTCAGAGCCTGACGCTGCTCTTGCAGGCTGCTGTTGTCAAGGTGAAAAAACAGGGCTGCCGCTGCTAAGGCGACATTGAGAACGAGCGAGGCGATGAGCAGATTACGAGTAAGCATGGTGGTTTACTCCTTAGAAAAGTCATCTCTGACAATTAGCCTGGCCGCCGCCCTGCGCAAAACTCCAAGCGGGCGGCGCTTCTTTCTCAATAAACGCAGAAACAGGAAAAAATTGTCATCAAAGCCGTGTTTTATACCACTATCAGCCAACTTCTTGTTTTTGGGGGAAAGAGTTTTTCAAAACGGCGTTTATGTGTCACCCCTGGCGGGGCTCAAAATTATTATACGCCTCACCCAGGGCTTCGCTACGCTCACCCTGGGCTTTTATGTTGCTGGCCCTTTGGGCCGCCAGTACGACGCACATCAGTCGCCGTCCACAACGTCCACCCAGTCCACCACGTCCACAACAGCCGCAAAGCGGCAAAAGCCCGGAGGGCGACACATAGAAGCCCAGGGTAAGCCGGGCCGCCAGGCCCGGCGCAGCCCTGGGGGAGATGGCATAGATTTGGAGCCCTGTAAGGGTGACACATAAATTAGGTTGTGGACGGCAGTCCACCCTAGGTGTTCCGTGTATTCCGTGGTTGTTTTTAGTGGTGCGGAAAGAATTCATTTAGCTACCCCCAGCGCATGCCAGTAGGGTTCAAAGCCCGCTGCCGCCATCTTGATAATAAGTTGCAAAAATGGCTCGTAGTCGTTTTTCGTATGGGCTTTATCAAGAGCTTCATAGTACTGCAAACGTCGCTCTACAGGCAAAACAACCGGAGGAAAGCCGCTTTTCATCAATTCCAGATTCATCAGCAGCCGCGCGGTTCTGCCGTTACCGTCCACAAAAGGATGGATTTTGACAAAATCGGCGTGAAGCCGAGCGGCACGCTCAACGGGATGCAGGGTTGCGCCCTGAGATTGATGCCAGTCAATGAGATTTTCCATATCGCTTTGCACACGCACGGCGTCGGGTGGCAGATGCTCAGCGCCAGAGATGATGACATTGATTTTACGATAGACACCGGCATTGTTGTCATCGATATTTTTCAGAATCAGTTGATGGATAGACTTAATCTGCCATTCAGACAAAGGCTCGTTCTTGGCAACCAGGTCTTCCATAAATAAAATGGCTTCCCGGTGGTTAATCGCTTCTAAATGCTCCCGCATGGTTTTACCGCCGATAGTTATGCCTTCCAGCACAACCTTGGTTTCTTTCAAGGTCAGGGTATTGCCCTCGATCGCATTGGAATGATAAGTCCAGCGAAGCACTAAGTCAGCATGGAGATTGCCTACAAGCTCCGACGGTAGAGGACGGAAAGAATCAAGTCGCTGCTTGAGAGCATCTAAAGGCTGGTATCTGCTCATGGTGTTAGTCCTTATTATGAATACTGACTGATGATTTCCGGTTTGATGCGCCATTCGCCGGTGAGCAGCTTCTGCATCAGACCGCGTTTTTGGGTTTTGTATTTGTCTGCGAGCAGCTTCAACAGGTCGATTTCTTTTTGAGCGGTATTTAGTATAGCTTGAATCTTTTTTTGTTGGTCTTGATTTGGCAGATAGAGTGTGATTCCGAAAAAATCAGACTTCGTAATATTTAGGAGACCGTGACTTCTTGCACCTTCTTGACAGACTGCGCGCAATTCGCGGTTTGCTGCTCCGGACTCAAAGAGGTGAAGAAGGAAATCGGATTCACAGGGAGCGTTTGGCTTCAGTGCAAAACAAAGGTATAAAGTCGATAAAGCACCTTTATCATATCTATCCAAACGTTTTGTCGCGCCATAGGGATATCCTTTGGCGGCACTTCTGTTATAGGCAAACTCTCCATTTTTCAGGAGGTAGTAGCCGGTCACATTGTCAGCCGATACACTTTTTTTGTAAAACTCAAGCTGGTTGATTAGCCCGGCTTCGGCCGATGAAGTCAGTACGTTCGTATTGTTTTCGCTGTTCTTGCGAGTTACCGGGCTGCAAATCTCCCCCAGCCGCACCTTTTTCCATGCTTTGTTTTTTTGTGTATTCTGTGGTTCTGAAATTAGCTTCCGCAACAACCATTGAAATCTTTTTTCCTTCGCCTGAATCTGCCGTTCGGTTTTTTCGATGGCCTCATCCCAGGTGGACAGCAGGTCGGCAATGGCTTTTTGTTCGGGGAGCGGGGGAAGGAGGATTTTGAGTTTTCCAATTTTCTGAAGAGTCAATCTCGTAATTGCTTGCCCAGCCATGTCATTTTTAATATCATACTGAACCCTTGGACTCGATAACCATTGCACTAGAAACTCGTTGAGTAAAAGGTCTGTTTTACCCCTTAGATAAGCAACACTTGACAGTAAACTGAACTCCTCATGTAAAGTATTTATGCAAACATTTCCTGTTTTTGCACCATCTTTAGTAAGTAACACGTCACCATATTTAACTGGACTGGCCGAGTATATCCGCTGATGTTCTTCATCTGGGATATAGCTTACATCTTCCAAATCAAGCTTTCCCATCCGAATGTTTTTTGATGTTATATAGAGATTTCTGCCACCAAATGCCTTCGGAGAAAAATGAGTACCATCTTTCAATACAGAAAGGGTATTACTTAAGGTTTTTCGTTTCCAATCCATAGGGTGTTTTGTCGGTAAGCTCATCTCTGGCTCTCCCCTATCTTTGTCTGCATTGCTGTCGGGTCTTTCCCAGGGAGGCAGACCTTTTTGTGGGCGTTGACGAAATGGTTGAAGCGCGTTGGGCAACAAAGTATATACGTTATCCTTGAAGTGTTCAAGACGCGGCAAAAAGTATACACATCGCCAGCGACTTGTATACATTCAGTTTTCGCTTGGCGCCAGAACCAATCTCAACCATTCCGAGGAAGTCCTCGAAATGGTCTGCGATGGTGTGTCCGTTATTTCTACAAGCTTCTTTTGCACGGTCAATTACGGGTAAAAAGTGTCTGTATTCCGAATAATCCAAAACCTTTGAGAGCTTTCGCGCTGTCCAGAATTCCTTACCATCATTCGCTTGTTCTTTGATTTGCTCAAATGTGG
>JAAZKI010000225.1 GCA_012799905.1 Lentisphaerota bacterium
CCCCTGCGCCAACACTGGCTGACGGCTGAGCCGCGCTCCGTCACCTTGAATCTGCATGACGGCTGGAACTTGACCGGAACCGCCATCGCCCTTGACCCTGACCAGGTTCAGCTTCCTCCACTGGACGCCTGGCGCTGGCACGGCAACGCCTGGCGCAGAACCGCTATCAGCGCCCTGCCGCCAGGCAGCGCCGCCTGGCTCTATGCGGACGCCCAGCAAGTCATCCCGCTGCATGGCTGGATGGCGCAGGAAGACCTGCCAACCTTAAACCAGGGCTGGAACCTGGTCGTCATCCCTTGGCCTATGACCAACGACAACCCAAAAATGACGCTCTTCACCTTCGACCAAAACAAAACCTTGAGACGGACAAATACAGCCAATGGCATGGAACCAGTATGGGTTCTGAAAAAATAAAAAACCGAAAAAAGCGTCATTATCCAGAAGAAAACGACATTTTTTGCCTTCAGATGCAGATTTCTTCACTTATGCACTTGCTATTTTTTCGAAACAACTGATATATTACTTCATCTTTAAGAATGCTGACGCTTGTTTTCGGAAGCGCCGGCGATTTTCCTGTAACAAACGAATTTTCCAAATCATACTGCGACAACCAACACTTGCTGAAGGAATCACCAGATGATCAGAAAGCCATGGGGTTTGACGATTAAATGCCTGCTGGTCGCCATCGTCCTGACCGGCGCCAACTTGCGGGCCGAATCCGAAATGTTTGACTTGAACGACATTCTGGTTCGGAGTCAATTGTACATCTGGAACCGTATCTCCGATGCCTTGGACATTTTCCGCTGCGGCATTGCCGGCGGCCCGGGCATCGGCGCGGAGATCGCCATCACCGAATACGCCCAGCTCGGCGCCTACGTGGCCAAAGAAAATGGCGTTGACTTTCCGCACTTTTTCCCGCCGCTCTGGCTGACCCACTATTATCAGCAAAAGCCCATCTTCAATCACCATGAGGGCTACTATTCCACCGCCTCATTCGGCCCCTGGCGCAGAACTAACCCCAATTCGGACGAAAATGCTCGCTTCCCGCGCAGCAAGTGGGACGTGCGCGCCCAGGCCGCCCTCGGCATCGGCCACCTCTACATCAACTTCAGCGCCGCCGAAGTCCATGACTTCTTTGCCGGATTCGCCTGCTGGGACCCGGCCGAAGACGACCAGGTGCCGGACCCGACCGCCATCCGCCGACCGGCTGACCAATTCGGCCGCGGCGTCTGCAATATCCTGTTCGGCATCTGTGAAATCCCGGCCAACGTCATCCGCGTCAATCAAGAAGAAGGCGACATGGCCGGCATCTCCAAGGGCCTCGGCCTCGGCGTCTGGCGTTTCTTCTGCCGAGAAGTCGTCGGCGTTGTCGAGCTGGTCACTTTCCCCTTTGGCTGGGAGCCAATCATCCAGCCTGAATACTTCTACCAGAAAGAGAAGAGCACCACTTGGCGCGTCCAGCGCCCGGCTTTCCATCGCCGCTATTGATCCGTGAGCATCAACAACCGCTCTCGGTCTTAACCGCCGAACCCCGCACACGGAATCCTTCGTTGCGGGGTTTTATTTTTGCGCCATCGCAAAAACGGCCACCGACGCCAAGCCTGACCCCACTTCCAGCCACCAAGCCACAGGAATCATCAGACCATGTCTTTCGACACCAAACTCCTGGCCGACCTTATGGCCTGCAAACCCGTCAGTTCCCAACCGGAAAACGTCAACCGAGCCAGCGCCATCCTGAATCAGAAATTGACGGCGGCCGGATTGCACTGCACCATGGAAAACTGCGGCGACTACCAAGTCCTGTTCGCCTCCACCACCCCGGGCAAAGAGCCTGATGTGCTCCTCAATGCCCATATCGACGTGGTGCCGGCCACCGACGACTTGTTCACCCTGAAAATCGACGGTGATATCGCCCGCGGCCGCGGCGTTGGCGACTGCCTCGGCAACGCAGTCAGCATCGCACAAATTCTCATCAACCTCAAAAACCAGGCCAGCGTCGGCGCCATCTTCTCCTGCGACGAGGAAATCGGCGGCGCCACCACCGCTGCCATGGTCAAGCTCGGCTACCGAGCCCGCCGACTCGCCATCGTCATCGACGGCCCGACCCATGCCCTCGCCATCGCCCAGAAGGGAATTATCATCATCCGTTTGCGCGCCCGCGGCGCCGGCGGCCATGCCTCCGCTCCCTGGGCTTGTGACAACCCGATCGAAAAGTTGCTCGACGGCTATGCCAAGCTGAAAAGCGCCTGGCCCGAAGTGTCGGCAGACGACCAGTGGCATGACACCATGGCACCCTGCCAAATCCAAGCCGGCTTTGCCGACAACCAGATTCCGGAACAGGCGGAAATGATCCTCAATATCCGATATACGCAAGAAGAAAACTTCGCGACCATCACCCACCTAGTCGAAAACCTGACCGGACTGGAAACAGAAGTGCTCAGAACCTGCAAGCCGCTCTATACGGATGAAAACGCACCCGCTATCCAAGCCCTGCTCGCCGCCATGCGCCAGGCCTTTCCCGACAAGGACATCGCTGTGCGGCGAATGAACGGCGCCACCGACGCCCGCCACATGGGCGCTTTCGGCGTCCCCGTCGCCATCATCGGCACCCCGGGAGGCAGCGTGCATAGCGACCTGGAATGGGCCGATCTCGACGGCATCGACAAATATACCAACATGCTGACCGACTTTATCCGCGACTCCACAAACCTGGGCTGACTAGAGACAAACGCCGCTTGAAGCCCTGCCTGAAACGTAATCGGTCACTCATTGATATTCGGAAATCCGATGAGCAGCGGTCTCAGGAAAGGGGCGAGGGGCGAGGGGCGAGGGGCGAG
>JAAZKI010000575.1 GCA_012799905.1 Lentisphaerota bacterium
CCGAATGCCTTCCAGGTTCTGGTGGACGACTATGTCACCACTACTGACGGCTCCGGCATCGTGCACCAGGCCCCGGCCTACGGCGAAGACGACTACCGGGTCTGCAAGGCCGTTGGCATCGAACTGGTTGACCCTCTCGACATTGACGCCAACTTCACAGACGAGGCGCCGGACTTCGCTGGCCAGAACTGCAAAGAGGCGGACAAGGCGATCATCCGGCATCTGAAGCAGGCCGGCAAATTGGTGCAGCAGTCGACGATTGTCCACAGCTATCCGTTCTGCGAACGTACTGACACGCCGCTTATCTACCGGGCCATTGAAGCCTGGTACGTCCGGGTCGAAGACCTGCACGAGCGCTTGCAGCGCAATAACCGCCAGATCACCTGGATGCCGGAGTACGTCGGCTCCAAGCGGTTTGACAATTGGCTCGGCGACGCCAGGGACTGGAACATCAGCCGCAACCGCTTCTGGGGTTCCTGCATACCGATTTGGATTAACGACGATGACCCGACGGACGCTATCTGCATCGGCTCAGTGGCGGAATTGGAAGAGCTGTCCGGCCAAAAGGTCACTGACCTGCACAAGCATTTCATTGACAAGATCGTCATCAAGCGGGACGGCCATACCTACCACCGCACCCCGGAAGTGCTCGACTGCTGGTTTGAAAGCGGGTCCATGCCGTACGCCCAGCACCACTATCCCTTCGAAAACAAGGAAAAAGTCGATGCGACCTTCCCAGCCGATTTCATCGCCGAGGGGCTGGACCAGACCCGCGGCTGGTTCTACTCGCTGATCGTGCTGTCTACCATACTGTTTGACAAGCCGGCCTTCCTCAACGTCATCGTCAACGGCCTGATTTTGGCCGAGGATGGCCGTAAAATGTCGAAGCGCTTGCAGAACTATCCTGACCCGATGACCGTGGTCGACCAGTACGGCGCCGACGCCTTGCGGCTTTGCATGCTGTCCTCGCCGGTGGTGCGGGCGGAAGACATGCGCTTCAGCGAAGCGGCCGTTCGCGAAGTGATGCGCACTGTCATCATCCCGCTTTGGAACGCACACTGTTTTTTGGCGACCTACGCACGGGTTGACAACTGGCGTCCGGCTGGTGACGTTGCCGCGCCGCCTGCCGCGCCGAGCAACGTCCTGGACCGCTGGGTGTTGTCCAGCCTGATGGGCACTGTCGCCGATGTCCGCGCCAGCTTGGACAGCTATGATTTGCAGCACGCCGCCACCCGCTTCACGGGCTTTATCGATGATTTGACCAACTGGTACATTCGCCGCAGCCGTCGCCGTTTCTGGAAGAGCGACAATGACCTTGACAAGGACGAGGCCTATCAGACTTTGCACTATACGATGGTCACCCTTTGCCAGCTGGCCGCGCCGTTCATCCCGTTTATCACCGAGACCATTTACCGCAACCTGAGGACGGATGCCATGCCTGCCTCAGTCCACTTGTGCGATTACCCTGAGCCCTTGTCAGCCTACAGCGACGCCGCCCTGACTGAGCGCATGCGCCGAACCATGTCCGCAGTGTCGTTGGGACGTTTCCTGCGGACGCAGGCCGCGCTGAAAGTCCGGCAGCCGCTGGCCGCTGCCGTGCTGGTCTCGGCAAATCCCGAGGTGCGCGCTGACTTGCAGGAAATGGCTGACGTGGTGGCCGATGAGCTGAACGTGAAAATCGTCGAGGTGCGCGCTGATGAGGAGGAATTGGTGACCCTGAGCGCTAAGCCGAACTTGAAGAGGCTAGGTCCGAAGCTGGGCGCGAAGATGAAGGTCGCTGTGCCGCAGATTGCCAAGCTGGACAGCAGCGCCATCAAGCGACTGCAAGCCGGAGAAACTGTGTCCCTGGATATCGGCGATGGCCAGATGGTTGAGCTCAGCGCTGATGATATCCTGATCCAGCGAACAGAGAAAGAAGGCATGACCGTGGCCAACGAAGACGATATCACGGTCGCACTCGACACCCGGCTGTCGCCCGAATTGATCCAGGAAGGCTGGGCCCGTGAAATCGTGAGCAAATTGCAGAATCTGCGCAAGGAGCTGCGCTTTGAGGTGACAGACCGCATTCGGGTGGTCTATGACGCCCCGGACGAAGTCGCGCAGGCCATGGTCGCGCAGTCGGCGTACATCAGCGCCGAGACCCTGGCCGTGAGCATGACTCCCGGGTGCGCTGAAGTTATGCATGAGGTGGATTTGAACGGCGTGCCCGCGCGCTTCGCCTTGACAGTGGTGTCAGGCGGCTGAGTTCTTATATTATAGGTTCCAACTTAGGAGAAGCATCATGTCCGTGATCCATGTCTGTCCAACTTGTCAAGCTAAGATGGAATTGGATGAAGCGATGCCGTCAATGATGTGCCCTAAGTGCCGGAAGCCGATGCGCGTGGTCGGCGACGCTGCTGGTGCGGCTGCCGGGGCTGACGCGGCCGCTGCCCCCGGTGCACCGCCCGCCTTGAAAGTGGCACGGCCGGTCAATGTTGTGGCGACGCCTCCTGCTGCGCCAGTTGCCCCGGCGACTCCGGCGACTCCGGCTGCACCAGCTGCTCCGGCCGCCCCACGGGTTGCCCCGGTGGCAGCGCCTGCGCCGGCCGCCAGCGGCTTGACCTTGAGTGCGGACGTTGCCAAGGAAATGGAGCAGATGATGCTTAAAAACGCTCGCCTGGTCGGCGAGCAGGAGCGTCAGAAAATCCTGCGCCAGGCAGAGCAAGAAGGCCAGACCATGCTTCTGGAAGTCAGGCGGAAGGGCGAGGAGTTATTGCAGCATGCTCAACAGCAGG
>JAAZKI010000019.1 GCA_012799905.1 Lentisphaerota bacterium
CGCGCGCGCGACCATTGGATGGGGGCCCCCTACAATGGGTGGGGGGGCTTGATTTCTGGAACCGCTGAAAAAATAGGCCACAAAACGCCATTTTTCAAACGGCTTTTTGCAGAATCATAGCTATTTTGTGCTTGAGTAGGATTCTGTACTGCACGCAGGCATCATGCTTTCGATCTTCAGGAATGGCACTCGGATGACTTGTGAGAACCTTAATGAGATGAAAGGCGAGAGAGGCGGCGCCCTGCAACTCAATGTTCAATGGGTGACCGATTACGGTGATTTTCCATGTCTCCAGTGGAAATTCAACTCATGCGATGTTATTTTTACGCTTTCCAATGCCTCGCAACTACCAAGCGACTGACGGCGGCCAGACGGACTCGCCCCTGCCGCCGCGCTAAATGTTTCTCCACAGCCTTAAGTCGGCTCCATTCACCTCGCGACGAAGGATTTCCCATGCGCAACCACATTTTTCTTCTTGGGCTTATTCTGCTCTGCCTGTCCTTGCCAGCTCAGGATGCCGGCCTCCCGGATGAGCCGTGGTTTGACCACGTCGCCGTGCCCAGCGCCATCCCAGTGTCTAAAATACAAGACTTCTGCCTTGAAGCCCACCGCCTGATGACGGCTAAAGCCCCGGCTGCCACACTGAATCAACTTGCGCCGGATGATCCGTCGCCGCGCGTGCTCTTCTTAAGCATTGGCGGCGAAGAATGGCCGGCTCGCACCTATTTCGGCGCCGGCTTCTCCTTTCGAGCCGCCTGGGAAAGCCTCGTCGACATCATGCTGGCCAATGAACCGCTGTACGGCGAAAAGACCGCTGCCCAAGCCAAAGGCATGATTGAAACAGCCGTCAAGGAAAAGCGGCCGGTGCCACCCGCCCTGACTGCCCGCCAGCAGAATCCGCTGGCCTGGAAATGGTTACGACTCGATATCGTCCAGGCCGCCCTGCCGGTAGCAAATTTTTCCGTGGAGCATTCCCGGCTTGCCCTGACCAGCCTCGTCGGCGTGGCTTTTGGCCCCCGGCTTGGTTTTGCCTTCACCCCGGAGCAGCTGACCGGCCGCTGCCTGCTGGAGCCGACCCGCCATTTGGACAAACAGCAGATCAGCAACCTGATTTCCGAAACCTTCAATTGGAATGCCTTGCAAGCCTGGCAGCAAATCAGCGGCATTGACTCAGGCCACCGAGTCTGCCTATTCGAAACCGATAGTTACTATTGCGACGGCAAAAGCACTGTGCGACTTTTCCGAGGGCATCCTATCGCCAAGACAGTGACTGCGGCAGAATGTCTGGAGGCCGCCACTAGCGCCGGCGCCAAAATAGCCGCTGCATTGCATCCGCGAACCGGCGTCATGCAAGCGCCCTTCCCAGAATGGGTGGGCAGCGCTGGCCAGGACGCCGAAGCCTTGGACGCACAAGCAGAAATGGCCTATGCCCTGGCTCACCTGGCGCACGTGGCCAAAAACCCACAAATGGCCGCCGCCGCCAAATTAGCCATGCAGCCCGTACTGGCAGCCGGACTGCGCTTCGGCCCCAAAAAACACTTTGGCGCTATCGTGGAGGCCGAAGAATTACCCCCCGAAAGCCCCTTGGCGCCACGGCGCGTCGCCCATCTGCGCACCAATGCCATGGCCTGTCTGGCTTTAGTTGAATTGGAGCAGGCGACCGGCGACCGGCGTCAGCGAGGAACGCTTATCGCCCTGGCTGACCAGTTGAAACGCCAAGCTCTGCCCGGCGGCGGATTCATCTTCACGGTTCTGCCTCAATCCGGACAGCTGGTCGACAGCAACCTCAGTCTGCACGGCAAGGCCGAAGCAGAAGCCTTGGCGACCCTGGCCCTGCTGCGAACAGGCAATCTGGCCACCAGAAGCGACTTGCTGAACCTTGCCGACCAAAACTTGGGGTATCTGCTGGCAAGAGTCAGCAAAATGCCCTTGGAAAACCTCCCCAATACGCCCTGGCTGGTCGAGGCACTGAGCCTGCATGTTCTTCGCAACCAGGAATTTGCCAGTCACATGGATCGCCTGGGCTTTGCTGCCAGCGTCGATATCGAGACAAAACCGCTGTATCCGGATATGTACGGCGCGGTGCGACTCTGGCCCAGCGCGACGGTCTCCGCTGAGCGCTCCTGGCTGCTGGCCAGGCTGTCCAAATGGTTCCGCACCGGCGGCGAGACCAAAAAAGCCTCTGATTGCATGGCAGCAGCAGCGCCGCCATTGGTCTTTCAAATGCAAGCCCGCATGGTTCCAGCCAGCTGCTCTGGACTGCCGCGGCCAGGACACTACGTCGATTACTTCCGCGATCATCTTGAAGACTTTGGCTTTGACCTCTCTGGACAGGCGACTCAGATCATCAGTCTGACCACCTTGTTCCAGGAACTGCAAGAAGGCTATGACGGCGCCTTCCCTGGCCTTGACAAAGTCACGGAGCAGCTGGCCGCTGTCCAGACAAGCCTTGGCAAGCATCCGCTGGTTCTCTCCCCGGAACTGGTTCGCACCCAAGTCGACGCCACCCGCGTTTCCCGCGATTTGACTGGTGGCATCACCGGCGGCGAGACCAAGACCATGATCAAAACCCCAAAGCCAGCCAAAACGCGCTCTGGCGGCGTCATCCCCAAAAAGCGCCGTCAGTGAGACTCGGCGTCAGTCCCACGCGCTTCAATGCGCCTGGGCGCTGTCAGTGCTGCCAAGGCTAGTCGACAGCGACTCACGGAGTCAGTCTGGGCAACACATCCAGGACTTCCCGCGGGCCAAGTTCAAAGAGAATGAAACCGGGCGCCTGAGTCTGCCGGGCAACGGCAATCTGCCGTGCTAACTCCTCGGCGGACAGCCGCTGCGACGACACCCCGATTCCAGGAACCAACCGTTTGACGCTGCCAAGCTGTTGGCGTTGACGGCGCAAATCACCGGCAAAAAGGGCGCTGGACGGCCGGTAATTCATTGGGCAAACGAAATCAATGACACCGTTCCGGCACCATGGAACCCAGTCCTGCCCAACAGCCGTGCGGGCGCTCTGCCAATCAGGGTACACGGCCGCAGATACGGCGATGCCAGGACGGGCCGCACGCACGGCCGACGCGGTTTCCGCTACCAACGAGGAAATCTGCTGACGCCGAAATTGCTCCCAGCGCAGCCGGTCCGGCCCGGAACGCAGTACGGCATCTGGCCAGGCGCTGGTCAAATATCCCTCCGCGGCAAAGGCCTTCCGGCAGTTCGGGCAGAAGCAGGACTCAGATTGCGGAAAGCGAATGAGGTCGAGGTGGACGCCGTCCAACGCGTAGAGCCGGGCTATTTCTGCGGTCATGCGCGTCACCAGGGCGCGGTTTTCCGGATGGCTCGGGCACAGCCAATCCAGCGGTTCCTGGCGGGCATTGACTTGCAAGCGGCCTTGTTGGCGCCAGATTCTGAGTTGGGTTGACGGCGCGTCCTCCACCCCCAGGCAGGAAACCCAGGCATGCAATCGGATGCCATAGCGTCGGCAAGCGGTCAAGCACGGCGCCAGCAGGTCCGTCCCGGCAGATGGCGCCAGGCGGCTGGGGTAGGCAGCAACTGCCGGCGACAGGAAATTCGGAAATACTGCATTGATGCCGGATTGGGCGAGAATGGACACGGTTTCCTCCCAGGATTTCCCTGGCAGTCCCTGCGGCCGCCGCATCCACCCGGCTCGGAATTCCCCGGGGCGGGCGGCAGTGGCCGGAGTCTCAGCCCCGAGCAGGATTTCCTCGCAATTGCGGGCGTCATCGCCAACAGCCGCAAAATTGGCGTTAGCCAGCGCCTGTCTCGCCTTGGTCAGCGCCAAGGCGGCGGCATGCGGGCGTTGACTGGCCGGGGCAAAGGCATACGCGATTTCGGCTCGTCGCAGCAACGCGGCAGCGGCTTGGCGGTCGGCTTCAGGCACAATGCGGTCAGCCAGGGCAGCCATGACGCGGCTTCCTGCCGTCGGGTCCTGGTGCAAGTAAACGTGCGTCATCCAAAATCCCTGGGCTGACTCCACAATGGCCGGCCAGCCAGTTGACGCGCTGGAGCTGTCCAACCACCAGGCAGCCACGGCTAGAGAAGAGGGAAAAGCAGCCGGATTGACTGCGACAAAGGCCGCTGACTGCTGGCGGAAAGGCCCCACGCCCGGCAAGCGGCGTTGGTCAGGAAGCACGGCTGCCAAGCCTCCCGGTGTCTGCGCCGCACGAGTGAATTTGCCGCTGGGAAAGCCCATCTGCACGGCCAGCGGCGGCGGCAAAGTATAAAACACAGCGGCCTTGCCCCCCCGCCGAAGATAGCTGACCACGGTGCTGACTTGTGACGAACCGGCTGCCTCCGGCATCGGAAAAAACAGCATGCGATAGGGCAGCAGCAGTGACAGCGTACTGTCGGCTTCCTCGAACACGGCCGGATATATTCCCTGCGTATACAGTGCCTCGCCGAGATGACGGGCATACGAATAGGCCTCGACGGCAGCAGCCTTGTCACTGCCGCTGCGCAAAATAGCCACGCCGAGATTAGGCCGCATAAATTCAATTTCAGCCGCATAGATGGCCAGATTGCCGCTGCCTCCTCGCCACGCTGCCAGTCGCAGCATCGTGCATAGCTGCCAGGAACCTGGAGCGCCTTCAGGCATAAAGCGCGTCTTGGGAAGGATGATTTCCTCCCAACGGCCTGATGCTGATGGCGCGAACTCAGCGGCGTACCAGGTGTTGCCGGCCCGAATGTAGACATTGTATTGGCTGGCCAGGCCGGGATTGAGGATATACAACCGCAGTCGGAGAGCCGCCATCTGGGAAAGATCAAGGTGAAGTGGAATGTCCCAGAATGCGCGCGGCGAACCGTCCGGCGTGAAGGCGGCCGGAAATTCCAGCCCGGCGGCTCGCATCGTGGCCATGCCGGCTGCGCCGCTGGGACGGCAGCCGCCGATAGTGCGCGGCAGATCAATCATCTGCCCCTGGCTGTTCAGGCAGAAGACTGCCATGGCTAACGCTAGACAGAGAGCATAAAACATACGGGCGGCATACTTATTTGAAGGGCGTCTGAACACGGGCTGTTCCTATCTGAAAAGGCTGATGACAATGGCGATGAAGAAGAAAGGCATCGGTGCGCGGTTAGGCCTCTCCGCCTATCCACCTCCGGCGGCCGTCTGCCGGAGGAGCGGCAGAGCCGTTTCCGCCCAGCGTCGCCAGGTGTATTGCCGGGCATGCGCCTGCCCTTGCTCGCGAAGCTCACTGCGGCGGGTCGGCGACGCCATCACCTGGCGCATGGCTGCTGCCAAGGCGTCGGCATCGCCGACCGGCGCTGACACTCCGGTGCCGCCTGCCGCTTCGGCAACGGCCGGGTGGTCGCTATGGATAACCGTTGTCCCGGCCGCCATCGCTTCCAGCACCGGCAAGCCGAACCCCTCGCACAACGATGGAAAAACAAAAGCGACAGCGTGCTGATAGAGCGCCGGCAGAACCTCTGCCGCGACTGGCCCCAGCCAGACCACGCGGCCCGGCGGCGTCCAGGCTCTGATCCGGTCAACCACGACGCCGCACTTCCAGGCAGCGCGACCGGCAATGACCAGTCGCGCCGGCGGCGTCTCAGGCTGCCGCGCAAAAGCGTCAAGCAAGATATCAATGCCTTTTTTGGGCTCCAGGTTGCCCACAAAAAGCCAATACGGCTCCCCTTCCGGGAAGGGAAGGCAGGCAGGCCAGGAGCGCGGCGCTGAAAAACGCTCGCAGTCAACACCAAGCGGCGACACCACTATCCGGGCGGAGGGGATGTCCCACAGCGCCCGCAGACGGTCAGCGCCGTGATGGGTGGACACCAGGTTGACGGCGGCATTTTTAATGCTGTGCGGCAGCAACAAGCGCATGTGCGCGGCATTGCGCCAAGAGCAAAGCCGTGGGTGGTCGATGGCAATGACATCATGGACATTGAGCAGGTAAGGCACAGGACAGCGCCAGGGCGCGGTGTACGCCCCGGCATGCAGCACCGAGACCTGACGCTGCCGCAGCAGGCGCGGCAAGCAGAGTTGCTGCCAAGCAATCCGGACGGCCGTCCCAGCCTTGAACGGCGGACAAGCGAACACCGGCGCCTGCCGCTCCGCCGCCAAGCGGGCAAGGCCGTCGTCCCCGGTGATGATCGCCGCTTCTCCCGGACGCCATAGCTCCAGCAGCGCTGTGACCTGCTCCCGAACCGCGTTCTGCACCCCCGTAAAAGGCGGCCGTACCGCCGAGGCGTCAAAGGCGATGGCTGGTGATTCACAGGACATGCAATATTTCCCATTCCGCCATGATCGTCATCGCGCCGACGTCTCCTTAGACAAGTTCACCAGGCGGCAGCGGCGGATTGATCGCCCAGTACTCATACGCCGGCGTCTCGTAAGGATGAGTACGCAGCAGCGCCTGCAACACGGCGGCCAGACAGGCATCTTCACATACCATTTCAATTCGTAACTCTTCCAGGACTTCCAGGCGATTCAACTCGCCTTTGGCTGGTCGACTGCCGGCCAGAGGTCGGAACTGACCACGGCCAGAGACCTGCCAGCAACAATGGTCGTAAGCCCCAATCCGGCCGGCGCCAGCCGAAAACATGGCCATTTTGACACACTCAGCATCCTCTGGCGGAACAAAAAACACAATTTTATACATCCTTAGCAGTCGCCTTTCATCTGCTCTCTCTGGCCAAGCCGTAATCGGTCACTCTATTGATATTCGGAAATCTGATGAGCAGCGGTCTCAGGAAAGGGGCGAGGGGCGAGGGGCGAGGGGCGAGAGTGAGTTTGGACTACACTGGCCGCCATGTCCACACCGTCCACCATGTCCACACCTTCCATATCTTTTTGCGCCGTAGGCGCTTAACCATGCTTAATCCCAGGCTCTAGCCTGGGGGGGGGAGGCATACTCCAAAACTGGCGCCTTGTAGAGGCGCTACAGAAGACTGTTCCATTACACCAAGCCAGCCCCATCACGGCTTTTCCCAGGGTAACGGGTTGTTAAGACGTCATACACGAATTATTTTATTAGATTTATACAAAATTACCAACCACCAACGCAAAATAAGATATTGAGGGTTTGTCATGCTGCTGCGAATTCAGACTTACGGCCGGGCTGGGCTGCTGGGCAATCCGTCCGACGGATACTTCGGCAAGACGATTGCCTTGACCCTGGCGGCGTTTCCAGTCACGGTGACCATCTATGAAAGTCCCGAAATCCACATTGCCCCGAACGTGGAGGACAACAGCGACTACCGCAGCCTGGAGGCGATGGTTCAGGAAATCGACCGGTTTGGCTACTATGGCGGAATCCGCCTGGTGAAAGCCACTTGCCGGCAATTCTTCAAATACTGCCAGGCGCACGACATCGTCCTCCCGGAACGCAATTTCACCCTGCGCTACCAGTCGACGGTGCCGCAGCTGGTCGGCATGGGCGGTTCCAGCGCCATCTGCACCGCGGTATTCAAAGCCTTGGTCGCCTTCTACAACATCGATTCCATTCCCCTGGAAATCATGCCGACCCTGTGTTGGCAGGCGGAAGACGAACTCGGCATCAACTGCGGCATGCAGGACCGAGTCATCCAAATCTACAATGGCCTCGTCTACATGGACTTCGAAGAAAAATTCTTCACTGCTCACCGACATGGCCGCTATGAGCGCCTGGACCCCGCCCTGTTGCCGCCGCTATATGTAGCCTACGACCCCAACCGGGCCGAATTCTCTGGCAACTATCACAAAAAACTGCGAGTCTTATATAATACCAAGAAGCAAGACTTAACGGCTGCCATGCGCGAATTCGCTGATATTGCTGAGCAGGGCCGCAGTGCCTTGCTCACCCGCAACTACTCCTTGCTGGCAACCCTGATCAATGCCAATTTTGACTTGCGCTGCCGCGTTTTGCCAGTAGCGGAGATGAACGCCCGGATGGTTTTCCAGGCGCGCAAATCCGGCGCCTCCGCCAAATTCACCGGCAGCGGCGGCGCCATCATCGGCGCCTACGAATCCGAAAAAATGTACGAAAGTCTACAGCGTGACCTGCAAGAGATCGGCTGCGCCGTGATGAAAGTAACCGTGGCAACCGATTGAATCAGAATGAAAAGAGCCACGGCGGACAAGGACAGGAATATGCCGAGACGACGAATAGCACAAAGGACTTCATGACAGACTCGACGGAACAAGCAGACCTGACTTTGGCAGCAGGAACGCTGGTCAATGGCTATCGCATTGAGCGCGAGCTTGGCCGCGGCGCCATGTCGGTCGTCTACCTGGCCCAGCAGTTAGACCTGCAACGCCCGGTGGCGCTGAAGGTGCTGGCCGCTGACTTGGCGGCTGACAAGGAATACGTGACCCGCTTCTTTAATGAGGCCCGGGCCGCGGCTGCCTTGTCTCACCCAAATATCATCCAGGCCTATGATGCGGGCGTGGCCGAAGGCGATCTCTACTATTTCTGCATGGAATTCGTGGAAGGGGAGACGCTGCTCGAACGCATTGAGCGGGAAGAACGCCTGCCTTTGGACGAAAGCCTGAAAATCGCCCGGGAAATAGCCGACGCCCTGAATTTCGGATACCAGCGTTACAAATTCACGCATGGCGACATCAAGCCTGACAATATCATGGTCAATCGCCAAGGCCAGGCTAAACTGGCCGACTTTGGCCTGGCCAAGGTCGAAGGACATGACTATGACGGTTCTGAGGTCATGTTGACTCCGCTGTACGCCCCGCCGGAACTGATCCGAGGCGAACGCCGTCCCGGCGATTGCCGGGGGGACATCTATGCCTTCGGGGCGACGTTGTATCACATCATCGCCGGGTCGCCGCCGTTTCCGGGAACCAATGCGCATAGCGTCATGGATCGCCATTTGCATGAAAACCCCGAACCGTTGCGCCTGCGTTATCCGAAAACGCCCCTGGGACTATCTGACCTGGTCAGCCGCATGCTGGCCAAGGACCCAGAACGCCGACCTCAGAACTGGGAAGAGGTGCTGAACGGTCTCCGGCAATGTCAGCTGTATCTGGCCAACCTGGCTTCCGCCGGCAGTCCGAACCACGTTAAAAAGCCCCTCATCTTCAAGCAGAACCCTGCCACCGAGGGTTCTGCCGCCCCGCCCCAGCCGACTTTCCCGGCCCGCGGCATCGGCAAAACGCGGTCTCTGACCTGGATGCTGGTCTCGATCATCCTCGCTTGCGGTCTGGCGCTGGCCGCCCTGGCGGCAGTCGTGACCAAAAGCCAACGAAAAACAGACGCGCCACCCCCGGCGGTGATTCAACTCGTCCCGCCGTCTGAACAACCGCCGAACGGAACGTCAATAGCAGGCGCCGCTCAACATGACGACGACGCTGCCGAGCCGGACGATGGCAACGCCCCGGCCGACAATGCAACACCGGAAATGGCGGATGAGCCGACGCCAAAACCTCCGCCCACAGACCAACAAGTCACAAAAACCGAGCCGTTTGACGAGGCTGCTCCGACAGACACGACTGACAGCCAACCGCCCCAGCCCCAGCCGCCGGCTTTCCAACTGCGGCCGCCGATGACGGCAATCGCCCTGCCCCGCTATCAGCATCAACGCGACCAGGAAATTTGGATTGAAGCCGCCCAATGCCTAGGGCGACTGCAGTACGACCTCAGCCAAAACACCCCGGTCGAACCGATGATGCAGGCTGTCCAGGAATGGCTCTCCAGCCGCCAACAGGACAGCGAAGCCGTCGTTTTCATGCACTTTATTCACGATGTCGCCTTGCCCGCTCTGGAGGAATTGAAAGTCAAACTCGTCCAGAACAAGGACACTCTCATTGGCGCCTCCATGCAGACGCGCCGGAAGCGGACGGTTGTCATCCATGACATCACCTTTGTCAGCATCGAAGTTGACGCTGCGCTGGCGGGTGACCGGGGCAGATACCGGCAGTCGTTGCGTTGGAATCAAGCCAGAAGCGAAGGCATTGTCGAAGAATTATGTCGGCTTCTGTACCTGCGTCCTGAGGCATCCCTGGCCGACTTGCGGCCCCTCCTGGGTTACCTGGCTTTCACCGGCCGCTCCCAGGAAATCAACCGGTTGCTGCGAGCGCAGCCAGAATCCTTGGAACGCCGACACTGGGAAATGCTTCCCAAAATGGAAGCCTGGGCCGGCAAAACTGAGGCTGATGGCCTCAAAACTTGGCAGCGCCTGCAACAAGCCTGCCTGGATGGCAGCCCCACGGCTGCCTATTCCCTGGCGTCCCGGCTGCGCAAAAGCAATGCGACCATCGCAGGCTTATACCGTGAACAGCTCGATGACCTAATCAACCGCTGCCGGCCAGCCGTTCCTGAACAGCAAGGCGGTGAGCAGCTGCGCCAGGCGCAGACAGCCATCCAGCTGGGTCGACATACCGATGCCCTGGCGCCCCTGCTCCTGGCCCAGGCACGCTTTGGCATGGCCGACTTTCCCGAAAAAAGCGACCTGACCCGTCGCCTGCGTGCGCTTCAGGCCAAATTGCCGGCGGAGGATTGGCTGGACGAAACGAAGCAGCTGACGCTGTCTGACCTGACGCCCTTTGTGTTTCGACGACGCCCCGCGCCCTGGCCAGCCTGGACCGCCATCGCCTGCCGAGAAGCAGCAACAAGCGGAGAACGCAGACTCCGAGAAAATCCCGGTCTCTCTCAGATGACGGAATGGTCGCAGTTGGAAATGGGCGATTGGGCAGGCCCCTTGGCCAAACTGGAAAAAAAACAGCTGTCAATCAGCGGGTTAGAGGACCCAATCCAGAAATTGGCGGCCTTATACGGCGCCGGCCTGCTGCAAGAAAGATTTGGCGCCAACCTGCGCCAGGCGGAAAACACCCTTGCTCAGCTGGCGTCAACCGCCAAACAAATTGGCAACGCGCATTCCTTGGAAGCGATGGCCCTGCCCGTCCGCTACGCCCTGCTCACACGACTGAGCGGACGACGCCAGCCGCAAGATTACGTGCTTTTGACGCCCGACTCAATCCCGCCCGGCAACACCAACGCCGTCCAAACATTTCTGCTGCTGACTCTGACAACTTTCCATGAGGCTGACGCTCAAGACGCCATCAAGGCGCTCCGGCAAGCGCTGGGAACCGAGACGAAGACCGTCGTCAACCAGAATTCCAGGGCGCTCCAGCAGTTGTCCGCAGCCTTGCAAAAGCTTGACAAGCCTAGGCGCGAAGTCAATATCATGTCCTCTCCGCCTGGCGGCAAATTGTCTATTGCCTGGCTGCGCCTGCGTCTGGCCTGCGCTGGCCAGGCTCGTCTAGCCAGCGCTGGCGATCAGCCCTTCATGGAGCTAGTCGAGGCAGAAGCTGCTGGCTGGCCGCTGGATGGCGGCGAGCTGGTCTATACCTGGCTGCTGCGGCGCTGCGCTGACTTGATTGCCTGCGGCGACCTTGAAGGCGCCTGCCAAAAAGTGGAATGGTGCCTGTCTCTGCCTTACAGTTGTCTGTTCCCGTATTACACCCGGTTCCATTTTCTGAAGGCGGGGCTCTGCCTTCTGGGCGGCAGCCGAGGCGCCTTGGAAACAGCGGTCGTCTGCGCCAATGCAGCCACCGTTGCTTCAGAAGCGGAAAAAAGTTTTCTCGCCGCTGTCTCTAAACGCGACTCATCTGACTCTGCGCTGGCTCGCCTGCCGGCAGACCACCCTGCCCAGTACTGGTGTCACTGGCTGGCCGTCTGCCTTGCCTCTGCTGACCCTCCCGGCAACGTCGACAGTCGGCTCACCGCCATGGCGCCGCACGCCTTAACCCTGGCAGAAAAACGCCTGCACAACGGCCTCAGCGCCTTTCTGCGCGCCACCAACGCCAACCCACCGCAACCCAAGTAAGCGCCCCGTCCAACCCGAGGAGCATCAACATGTTATGCGACCATTGCCATAAGCATGAAGCCAGCATCTTCATCCGCGAGCATGGCCCAAACGGCCAACACTCAATTAACCTCTGCCAAAAATGCGCTATGCGGCAATTCTTGGATGCGCAAGGCGGTCACTTGCACAATTTTCTCGACCACATCAGCAAATTGCTTGCCAGCACAGACCATTCTGAAGCGGAAAAGCTGCTTATGACTCTGCAGAGCGCCTCTGCCAAAACACCGCCCTGCCCGCATTGCAATCGCCGCCAATCCGAGCTGGAAGACACCTGGGAGCTCGGCTGCGCTGAATGTGCGACCACTTTCCAGGCCGCGATCGACCGCCGCTTGCATGCCCTGGGCCGCGTCTGGCCACCGACCGAAGTCAAGCCTCAGTCCTCCACCGAGCCGACTACTGATGACAAGACAAAAGAAATCGCCCGGCTGACTGCTGAACTGCGGCAAGCCGTGCGCCGGGAAGAGTATGAGCGGGCGGCTATTCTGCGCGACCAACTAAAGGCTCTGAAAGCAGAAGATAAAGGCTGAACCATGCAAGGCAACTGGCTCAACGAATTTGCGCGCCGTCGACCGCTCTGGCTGCCTGTCGACGATCATTCCCCGCGCGTGGTGCTCGCCAGCCGGGTCAGCATTTCCCGGAATCTGCGCGGCATGTTGTTCACCCCATTCGCCGGCCAGGAGAAAACCGCCGAGGCAGTCTGTCACATCCTGCATTCAGAAATCTCCCGACTGCCGGACTGGGCCGAGGTGACCGAATTGGAGCCGCGCCTGATGCCTCCCGACCATCGGGCTTTTCTGCGAGAACGGGGATTGTTCCGGGACTCCTTCTGCCAGATTGCGCATGACGGACTGGCCATGCTGCGCAAGGACGAACAAGGCTGCTGCTTTTGCAACGACCGCGACCACCTGCGCGTGATGTACTGGTCTAAAGGACTGGAATTGAATGAATTGCACAACTCCTGCCAACAGCTTGTCAACGCCCTCGCCAAAAGGCTTGATTTCAGCGAAAACGACTATTATGGGCATCTCTGCCGTGATGTCGATTTATGCGGCGCTGGTGTCTTCATGGAGGTGCTGCTGCACTTGCCGGCTCTGGCTCTGCTGGAGGCGAACCGCCGGAAGGTGCTGGCGCAAATCACCGCTGCGGTCAAGGAATCCGGCAACTTCCTGGAGGCGCCATCAACGCCTGAGTTCGGGGCGGTCTGCATTCTGCGCAGCGGTCACCTTTCCCGCGAAGCCGCTGCCGACGCGCCAGCACGACTGGCCCAGGTGGCAGAGCAAATCTGCGAATGTGAATTGAATGAACGCCGCCGCCTGGCTCGCTTCAACTTAGTGGAACTGTGCGACCTGGTCAGCCGTGCGCGAGGCCTAGCCCGCAGCGCCTACAAAATGAGCGAATCAGAAATGCGCAATTGCCTATCGGCTATCTGGTTAGGCAGAGAATGCGGCCTCTTTCATCAGACCGAAACCAGCGACGTCCAGGAGCTTTTCGGCAACGCGGGTTCAGCAACCATCCGAATGCTCCACCCGGATGGCGTCCAAGACAAGGAATGGACGGAAGACCTCTGCGAGCAGCTGCGCATTGATATGCTGCGCCAGAGCCTGGAGCTTTGAGCTACACACCGTGTTTCGGGCGTTCCTGCCAACGCCGCCCAGCTCCAGCTTTGCTATCTCTGCTTAGAAACGGGTCGCCAAAAGGAACCCCCAAGACTAGTGACGGTCAAAGATAAGGGGCGAGGGGCGAGGGGCGAGAATCAGGGGCGAGGGGCGAGGGGCGAGGGGCGAGGGGCGAGAATCAGGGGCGAGGGGCTGAATGCTGAATGTTGAATGCTGAATGCTGAATGCTGAATGTTGAATGCTGAATGCTGAATGCGGAGGCGCATTTCATAATTCATAATTCATAATTCATAATTCGTAAGGGGCGAGGGGCGAGGGGCTTTTTCTAGGGGCGAGGGGCGAGGGGCGAGGGGCGAGGGGGGCTTGGACTACGCTGTCCACTATGTCCACTATGTCCACTATGTCCACTATGTCCACTATGTCCACCATGTCCACCACGTCCACCACGTCCACAAAAAGCGCCGAAAGGGCTTATCAGTCCATAGCAACGTCCTAGGGACAACGGTGCGAAGACACGTGTCCTCCACGAACCTCCAGCCGACAAAATGTATCTTGCTTGCAGTCATATCACCTTGCGCCGTAGGCGCTTAACCATGCTTAACCCCAGGCTTCAGCCTGGGGATAGGCATACCCAAAAGTGGTGCCCAGTAGGGGCACTACCGGACGTCTAACATCCACTCATGCTTGGTATTGCCTTATGACTGAACATCTCCGCGTTCTTCTCTGGCCGGATGGCGCACCTGGCGCTCTTGGCGATTCGCCGGCTGATTGTCCTGACCTGACCGTGACATTTCCTGCGCTTCGCCCTAGCGGGCCTTGGTCCTGCGTCGTTGTCTGTCCGGGCGGCGGCTACAGCTGCAAAGCCGCGCATGAGGCAACGCCAATCGCGCTTTGGCTGAACAGCCTGGGCCTGGCAGCGGCCGTGGTTCAGTACCGTGTTTCTCCGTACCGCTATCCGATTCCTGCCAATGACGTCCGCCGCGCCATCCGGCTGATTCGCGCCAACGCCAAAGCCTGGAATATCAACCCTGAGCAAATCGGCGTGCTTGGCTTCAGCGCTGGCGGCCACTGCGCTATGACCGCAGCGACGGTCTTTGATGCGGGTCGGGCTGACGATCCTGACCCAGTCGATCGCCAAAGCTCGCGCCCCGATGCTCTGATTGCGTGCTATCCGGTGGTTACCTTGTCGTCCAAACGTCACCATGGCTCCATGCTCAATCTGCTGGCAGACGCCCAAGGCCAGGTCGATCCTAACTTGCAGCAATACCTCAGCCTGGAAAACCGAGTCACCCCGGAAACTCCGCCTACCTTTCTCTGGCACACTGCCGATGACCAAGCCGTCCCCGTTGAAAACAGCCTGTATTTCGCAACAGCGCTCCGCCAGCACCAGGTTCCCTTCGAACTGCACGTCTTCCCGCATGGACGGCATGGCCTGGCGCTCGCTAACGACGACCCAGTTGTCGGCCAATGGAAAGAACTCTGTCGAAAATGGCTCCAGGGACTCGGCTTCACGATAATCTGAATAGAGTCCCAGGCTGCCAGCCTCACGCAACCTTGCCAGACACGAATAATAACACCAAACATCCTCATGACGCCTACTTCTCCAGCCTTAGAAATTTTAGCGCCGGCGGGCAGTCGCGACGCCTTGGAAGCCGCCTTGCAAGCAGGCGCTAACGCCGTCTATTTCGGCCTCAAGCACCTCAATGCCCGCCGCGGCGCCGCCAATTTCTCCCCGGAAGACCTCCCAGAAGTCGTCCAGCGCGTGCACGATGCCGGCGCCAAGGCCCATTTGACGCTCAATATCGACATTCACCAGCGCGAACTCGGCCAAGCTGCCCGCACTCTCGCCCTTGCGGCCGAAGCCGGCGTTGACGCAGTCTTAGTCCGCGACCCTGCGCTGCTGGCTCTGCGCCCGCATTTTCCCCAGCTGGCCTTTCACTTCAGCACCCAGGCTGCTGTCACCACCTCAGCCGGCATGGAAGCAGCCAAGGCCCTGGGACTATCCCGAGTCGTCCTGGCCCGCGAACTGAGCCAGGCCGAAATCGCAGCGGCAGCTGCCACGCCAGGCATTGAGACCGAAGTCTTTGTCCAGGGCGCACTCTGTTTTTCCTGCTCGGGACGCTGCCTTATCTCCAGCTGGTGCGGTGGCCGCAGTGGCAACCGCGGCGCTTGCGCCAGTCCCTGCCGCGTGCCCTGGACTAATGCTGACGGCCAAACTGCAAACCCGCTTTCCATGCACGACCTCTGCCTGATCAGCCACCTTGACGACCTCCGCGCCGCTGGCGTGGCCTCACTGAAAATTGAAGGACGCCTCAAGTCGCCAGCCTGGGTCGCCCAAGCCGTCAGCCTGTATCGCCACGCTGCTGACAAGACAGAATCGCCAGCGACTCTGCGAGACGAGGCCGACAGCCTGGGAGAATACACCGGCCGAATGATGACCAACGGCTATTTCACTGCTAATCGACATGATTTGACTGCGCCCTCAGCACGACCAGCCACTGACAAGCCGCGCTCTCCAGAACCGGAAATGCCCAGCCATGATTCCGACTCTGGTCTAACTATTACCATAACCGACGACGGCCAGGGAGCGACCTTATGGACTTTCACCCGCGGCAACGACACCATCACTCACCGAACGCCGCGACAGCGCATCGCCAACCCCAGACGCGCCATCAGCCTGGCAGCAGTGGCTGACAATATGCGCGGATTGTTGCCGTCATCAGAAGAAGCGACCATAACCATGACGCCGGCGGAGATCGCCGAGAAGCTGCTACCGCGCCAGGCGGGCAATGCCGCAGTTGACGCCCTGGCGTCCTTCCTGCGACACTCCCAAAAAGAATCCGACGGCATAGTCCGCGGAATGGCTTTGCCGCCGGAAGTCGCAGCCATCATTGCTCCGGCAGACAAGCCATGCCCAGCCAATTGCCGGACGCTTGGTCAGCGTCCCGACCGCTGCCGTCTCACCATGAGTCAATTCCTCGCCATTGGTCGCCCCACCCCGTCGCCATACCAGCAATGGATCGTGGAATGCCAGCCGTTGACAATCGCCGACGCCGAAGAGCAGGCTGCGGCTCTGCTCGCACGACCGGAGTTTGATACAATCGCTGCCCTGCCCGCTGTCATCTATGAAGAGCATCTTCCGGCTATCAACGTCTTCCTGCAACGCCTGCAAGCAGGCGGCAAAACCGTCGAGATCAATTCCTGGGACGCCTGGCAACTCGTCCGGCTGACTGATTTGTCCTTTGAGGCCGGCCCTGGCCTGGCAATCCTCAATGCCGCTGCCGCCCGCCACCTGCGCCAGCTGGGCTGCCAGAGCGTGGCTGTCAGCAATGAAATTGACCAAAACCAACTGGAAAACCTCAGCGCCGCTGCTGACACGCCGCTCAACATCACTGTATTCAGCCACCCGGCTCTGATGCTCACCCGAGCCGAATTGCCCGCCGGCTTTTCCGAAACCGAAGCAGCCGTCCTGACCGACAGCCGCAACGTGTCGCTACGACCAACCTGCGAGGGCGCTGTCATTGCCCTGCGGCCAACCCAGCCCTTTGACTGGCGCAACCTGCGTAACGCTCGCGTCAAAGCCGCTCATCTCGTCGTCGAACTCTGCGGCGTTGAGTCCCCGCTTGAGTTGACGCCGCCAGCCGCGACGACGCCCTTTCTGTTCAACTACGACCGCCGCCTGCGGTGAATCACGGACATAACATATATGGCGACGGCATCGTATGTGGAGGGTGTCCAAAATTGTTTTTAACCACGAAAGGCACGAAAAAGCACGAACTTTTTTAGAGTTGGGTGGTGTGCAGATTGTAACATTCAGAATTTCTATCGCCTATTTCCGTCTTTTTTCTCCGACC
>JAAZKI010000215.1 GCA_012799905.1 Lentisphaerota bacterium
CAGCTCGATGGCTGGGATGTCTGGGGAAGAAAGTATGTGCTTTTGACGCTTCTCAGGTATTATCACTTGGTTGAATCTGATCCGGCAGTTCTGGCGGCCTGCTGCCGGATGACGGACCACCTGATTTCCCAATTAAAGGGAGATAAAGCCGATCTCCGTACCTGCGGAAGGCACGGCGGTCTTGCCGCCTGCTCAATACTTGCAGGAATCGTGGAACTGTATAAAGCGACTGGAGAAAAAAGGTATCTTGATCTTGCCCGCGCTATCATTGAGTCGGGCTGTTCGCTGAAAGAGAATGTGTTTGACGCAGCTTTGAAAAATATTCCGCCGAAAGAGATCGGCAACGCCAAAGCCTATGAGTTGAGTTCCTGCTTTCAAGGAGCTTCTGCGTTTTCCCGCGTTGTCGGGGACGTACGCTACAAGGAGGCGGTTTGTGCATACTTCCGAATGGTCGTTGACCAGGAAATCTTCGTCACCGGGGGAGGCGGCGGAAAGGACGTAAGCGGAGAATTCTGGTTTGATGGTGTCGTCAATCAGGTAAAGGAAAATCCTGGTTGCGGACTTGGCGAGACTTGTGTGACGGCGACATTTATGCACCTTTGTGAATCCGTGTTTGCGCTGGACGAAACGAATCAGGAGCCTATTGACCAGATGGAGAATTCGCTTTACAACGCTCTGTTGGGAGCGATGGCGCCATCCGGGGAGCATTGGACTCATGCCAATCCGACTCCTCTGACTGGCGGCGGCTGGAAGGCTACTGCGCCGGATCAGATTTATCGTTGTTTCAAGAAACCTTTTGACGAGCACGATTGTTGCCGTGCCCAGGGGCCGGAAGGTCTTGCTTTTGGCGCAGCGCATGCGGTTCTGCGTCTGCCGGACGGCATCATGGTCAATTTTTACGAGGATTTTTTTCTGAAAGACACTACAGTTTCCGGAGAAGCCTACACGGTTGAAGCGTCCGGCGGTTATCCGGCCTCCGGCAGAACAGAACTGGTTTTCCGGATGGAGCAGCCGCTGAAACGGAAAGTCGTTTTGCGCATCCCGGCCTGGTCGGAAAACTGCGAACTTTCGCTTAATGGGAAAATGGTTCCCGTACGCGCAGGAAAATACTGTGTGTTGGAACGCATTTGGGCAGACGGTGACCTCATCCAGATTGATTTTCACCCAACCGTGAAAGTGATCCGCCCAGCGGGAACAGATGGTGTTTTCGCTTTAAAATACGGTACTATCGTTTTGGCAGAACCTGGCAGCGGAGGCGGGAATCCAAATCCGGATAAAAAATGGGAGCTGTGTTCTTCGGGACGCGGAAAAATTCTAAATTTGAGGCAGGGTGACTTTGTAGGCTGCGATTATGCTTCGGCAGGTTCTGAATTTTCTCCGGATGATCCGCTCCGAGTCTTTTTTAAGGGATAGGCAATGTGCGAAACTTTGTGACAGAAAGAGAGATTTGGCGCAGTGATTGTGCTGGTAGACGTCCGGTAGTGCCCCTACTGGGCACCAGTTTTGGGGTATGCCTTCCCCCAGGCTGAAGCCTAGGGTTAAGCATGGTTAAGCGCCTAAGGCGCAAAAAGATGTGGACGGTGTGGACATAGTGGACATAGTGGACGGTGTGGACAGCGTAGTCCAAGCTCATCTCGCCCCTCGCCCCTCGCCCCTAAAAAAAACGCCCCTCGCCCCTAAAAAAACGCCCCTTCTTACGTTCACGGGTCAGGATGGAGAAAGTCTTCCAATGCCTCTGTGGTGACAAAGGCCTGGCAAAATGGTTCGGCTTCGCGCCGCAGCCCATAATCGCCGGTTACCAGCCAGACTTGGTGGTCGCCGGGAGGCAGGCGCCGCAAGTATCTAAGGATAAAGTCGTCGGCATTGTGCGCATCGCTTTTTTGGGCGGCAAAGGCGATGGTCATGCCCTCGCCATCTTTTTCTACATTATCCAAAAGCGGGTCATTACCGTCAAACACGATCATCCATTCTCGGAAAAATCGTCTTTTGCGTTTGCATGCGTCCAGGAAGTTTTTTCTGGCTTGGTCAAGGCCGTATTTCTGTTCGATGTTTGCCCAATATTTTGAGCATTTTATTGCATTATATCCATCAATGACGAGTGTTTTCTGTCTCACTTCGGCGAGGAAGGGCATGATTGACCAGATTTCCCGCTTGTCTTTCGGCGGGGTCTTGTCCAGGGATGAGTGTTCCAGGAGGTGTTTCTGCTGTATCCGGCTGGCGACTGTTTTGTCGAGTCCGTCGGCCTCAGCCTGCGGGATGATTTCAAGCTTGGCAGCGAGCCGGATCAGGTCTTGGAAGTGTTGGAAGAAATCATCATCAGCAGCGGTCAGATTAGTTGATTTGAGTTTGGCCGTAATTAACTGGGGCAATCCGTATGCAGGCTGATAGGCAGGACGTGAGATACTGAGCAGATCGCTGAGTTCCTCATGGCGTTGTTTCAGTTCCGGAATCAGTTTGCGCAGTTCTTCGTCGACGACGATTGAGTCAGCCAGCAAGGTATTGATCCTTTCTTCTGCTTTTTCCAGGCGGTCTAACTCGTCTTCCAGCAGTGAGCGGCGGCCGTGTTTTTCATTTAAACGCAGCTGATTTTCGATGGCGGCCTCCACCTGTTGCAACAGGCTGTCATGGTTAACGCGGCGCTTCTGGATTTGTTCCAGGTCATCCGGCGTCAAGCCCAGAAATTGTTGTTTGAAGGCCTGTATTTCTTGTTCGAGGCGGCGTTCGAATTCGTCTTCACGCCGGGTCAGTTCCTGCTGGTGTTGCTCTGCGGTGTCCTTTATTGCTTGCGCGGCGGTTTGGCGGGCTTCTTCCTGGAGGTACCTTTGTTCGCGGAGGTCATGGTCGAGTTCGCGAGTTTTGGCGCGCTCCTGCTCTAGAGCCTTTGTCAGCTCTTTGGTTTGGTTTTTCAACTCCCTGATTTGATGTTTGAGTTTTTCTCGATTTTGGTCGGTTTCGGCTTGGGCCTGTCCTCGTTCTTCGCTGCTAGCGGTGTTATCATCGCGGGTTCGAGGCGTTTTTTCCATTGGCAGGACGGTCTTGGCAAAGTCAACCCAGGGATTTTCGGCCAGGTCTTCGGGATCGCGGTCTTCCCAGACTGACGGGCAGCGACAGAGGCGCTGAGCCAAGCGGGCCAGTTTTGATGCCTCAAAATTCGGGGAAGTCATGGCGAGAATGAAAGGCCTTGGGTCTGGGAGCGTTTCCAGGAGTAGTCGCCAGTTGTCGAGTATCCACTCGGGGCCGAACAGTTCAAGCAGTTCGCAGCACGAGTTCCAGGGACCCTTTTGGGTACACGCCAGTTGCAGGAGCTCATCCGTCCACGCAGGGTTGCGCAGCATCGACTTGCGCAGGCGGTCGCGCATGGCTGGCGTGCTGATGGTCTGCGGCGTCATCTGGAAGCCGCCCTTGCTGAGCTGGGCGTTCCAAAGCGGCCGGCTTTTAATGGCCTCGCATAACGTGGTTGCGGAAAGTTGTGTCAGCAGCCAGTCCAAGGCCGCCGGGCAAATAGGGCGCGGACTGGGATTTTTGGCGGCGGAGAGGGCTGGGGAAGAGGGCGTCATAGTGGCTGGGAAGTCCAGGCTGTGAGTGAAAAGGCAATGGCGCCGACCAGGCATCGGCGGCGAGGAGTTTTTTACGGTTTGGTGTTTTCCGTTCAGGTGCTCCAGGCAGTATAGTATATCAATGACAGGCTGGGACAGGGGTGCCGGAGCAACATCAGTTATGGACAATATAGCCGGGAAAAGGCAAATGAAAAGGTGCAAGGAAAATGATTCTGACGCCTTGGACGTGGCAGCAGCGGTTTTGCGCGCTGGCGGCGTCGTGGCTTTGCCGACGGAAACCGTGTATGGCCTGACCGCGTTGTGGCGCCATCAGGGCGCATGTCAGAAAATCTACCAATTGAAGCACCGTCCGGCAGACAAGCGTTTGCAGATGCTGGCTGCGTCAATCAGCGTCGCGGTCGCGGCTGGGCTATGTCCGGACGAACGCTTGGAGCGCCTGGGACGTCATTTTTGGCCGGGCGCCTTGACCGTAGTCGCCTCGTCGCAAGGCGGTGACAGCATTGGCCTGCGGATTCCGGCGCATCCGTTTCTGGCGGCTTTGCTGGAACGCCTAGGCGAGCCATTGGCAGCGACCAGCGCCAATGCATCGGGTCAACCAGCGGCAATTACGGCGTCAGCGGCAGTGTATGGCTTGGACGGCGAGCCGGATTTGCTCATTGACGGCGGCGAAGTCAGCGTGACCGCCGGAGCGGCGTCGACGGTTGTGTCGCTGCTGGCGCCAGAAGCAGTGATTCTGCGGCAGGGCCCGATCAGCCTGGCGGCGATTCAGTCGGCTTTGGCCGCAGTTTAAGCGGTTGTCATCAGCTGTTGAGTTTGAAGTTGAAGCTGACGATGGCCGCGATCATCAGAAAGGCTGCCAGCAGGCGGCGGAAGAATATGGCGCGGCTGACTTTTTCCTCCAGTTCGGTAAAGCCGGCTTTGGCCAGGAGAGCGCCAATCAGGATGGCGAATAGGCCGCGGGTGCTCTGGATAATGTTGCCATTGACCGTGCCGATGCTGCTGAAGCAGGCAAAGAGGAAAAGCATGGCCAGCAGCCAGAAGAACGCGAACGGCGTGACTGAGCGCCATACCTGCTTGGATTGGCGCGGCATCCAGGGAAGGATGGCCAGGGATAGGGCGCCGCATAAGGTGTAGGAAAGGAAGGCACCGAGCAGGGATGACGCGGCCAGCCCGGTGACGCCAATGTTTTGCAATCGGTGCACCAGCTCGGTGATGCAGGTGTCGGAGGAGGCGTAGCCGATGCAGGTGAGAATCACCCAGGTGAGGCTGTCAATGCCGATGCGTCTGCCGGCGTTGTTGAGCAGAGCCGTCGAAGCCAGCGTGAGGAAGATGCCGAGCCATTGCCAAAAGCCATAGGTGGCATTTTTCAGAATCAGGAGGTTGATGGCTGCCAGGACAATCAGCTTCAGTCCCAGCAGCGGCACGACCCGGGAGGAATCGACCTTGCGCTGGGCCATGAATAGGCACGTCTGTCCCCACAGATAAAAGAGCACGCCGCCAATCAGCGGCCAGGCGATGGTGGCGAAATGACTGAAGACTAGCGGCGACCAGGTGAAGCAGAGCCCAATGAGCGACAGCGCGCCCATGATCAGGTGCGCTCGGCAGAGCAGGCCAACTGGCCCGATGTTACGATGGCGCCGGACGGCCAGGCTGGAGAAAACGTAGGCCAAGGCCAGGCAGAACGCAGCGATGCTGCCCAGAATTATTCCAGTCATGGAGTAGTTAATCTGTCGCTGACAAAGAGGGGTGGTGAAGACACGTCTTGGCCAGGTTTCGGCCGATATCTAAAAAGAGCACGGCGGAGGGGTGCCTGTTTCCGCCGTGAACGTGGCGCTGGAGTTGCTGTGGAAGCGGCGGTCAACCTTGCAGCAAGTCTTTTTCCGAGTAGACATTCATGCCGGCTTGGCTAAGCGCCTGGCTGGCTGCTTCGGGGTCGCTGAAGCGGAAGATCATGACCGGATTGGAGGTTTTCGGCTCCGCAATGGCGTACATGTACTCAATGTTGATTTTGGTGTTGACGAACACAGAGAGGACTTTGGCCAGGCCGCCGGGGGTGCTGGCCACTTCCACGGCGATGACTTCATTGATGTGGCAGACGACGTCATGCTGGCGCAGGACAGCCGCCGCTGCGTCGACATTGTCGACGATGAGCCGAAGAATGCCGAAGTCCTGGGTGTCAGCGACGGAGAGTCCGCGGATGTTCTGGCCGGCGTCGCCAAGGATTTTGGCGATCGTAGCTAGTCTGCCGACGCGGTTTTCGAGGAAGATGGAGAGTTGCCTGATGGTCATGTTTGTTCTCCTTTCAGCAGAGTAATCGTGGTTGTCGGGCGGTTATTGACAGTCTTGGCGCGCTAAGGAAGCAGGATAGGCGTCAAACAGGTTTAGGAATTTCGCAGATCAATGACGCGTTTGGCTTTGCCGACGCTGCGCTCAATGGTGCCGGGTTCGACCAGGGTGATTTTGGCGCTGATGCCAATCAGCTGTTTTATCTTGGCGCCAAGAAGGTTGCGGAGGTTTTCCAATCCTTTCACCTCGTCTGTGAACACTTGCGGGGTGACTTCAACCCTGATTTCCAGTTCATCCATGGCCTTCTCGCGGGTCACCACCAGCTGGTAGTGGGGCTCGGTGCCTTCGACGTTGAGAATGACGCTTTCGACCTGGGATGGATACAGATTGACGCCGCGGATGATCATCATGTCGTCGCTGCGGCGTTTGACCTTCGCCATGCGGACGAGTGTGCGGCCGCAGGCGCATTTTTCGTAGGTCAAGGAGGAGATGTCCCTGGTACGGTAGCGGACTAGCGGCATGGCCTGCTTGGTGATGGTGGTGAAGACAAGTTCGCCTTCTTCGCCAGGAGCTTTGACTTCGCCGGTGTCGGGATCAATGATTTCCGGATAGTAGTGGTCTTCGAACACATGCAGGCCATTATGGGCTTCGCAGTCAGCCGCGACGCCTGGGCCGATGATTTCGGACAGCCCGAAGATGTCAAACGCCTTGATGCCGGTTTTCTCCACGATGAAGTTGCGCATCGCCTCAGTCCAGGGCTCAGCCCCGAAGAAGCCGAGCCGCAGTTTAGTCTGGCGCAAGTCCAGGCCGATTTTTTCCGCCACTTCGATCATGTGGATGAAGAAAGACGGCGTGCAGCAGACAGCGGTGGTGCCGAAGTCGTTGATTAACAGCAGTTGTTTCTCGGTGGCGCCGCCGCCCATGGGGATGACCGCGCAGCCGAGGCGTTCAGCGCCATAGTGGGCGCCAAGTCCGCCGGTGAACAGCCCGTAGCCATAGCCGATTTGGACGATGTCACGGTTGGTCAGGCCGCCAGCCTCTAGGGTGCGGCACATCGTTTCAGACCAGATGCCCAGGTCTTCCTGGGTGTAGCAGACCACGGTCGGCTTGCCCGTGGTGCCGCTGGAAGCGTGGATGCGGACGATGTCCTTTTGGTCAGAGGCTACCAACCCGAACGGATAGTGGTTCCGGAGGTCGCTTTTCATGGTGAAGGGAAATTTGGCCAGGTCTTGCAGGCGCTTTAAGTCAGTCGGCTTGACACCGGCATCGTCAAAGGCCTTCTTGTAAAATGGGACGTTGTTGTAGACCCGGTCGAGGGTATTTTGCATCCGTTCCAATTGGAGGCGTTCGAGGGCCGCGCGGTCCACGAAGTCTTTCATGAGTAGTTCGGTCATGGCTGTCTATTTATTTCGCTTGTTGATTGGGGTGGCGCCTTCGTGAACAGGAGCAAGTCGGCGGAAGCCGGCCAGAGGCAAAGGCGGCATTGGTTTCCCTATAATATACTCACAAAGTCAGGGAAAGCTGTGAGGACGGTCAGTAAAACTACGTTATCAGGCGTTGTTCATCCGCTGAAATCAAGAAATGGATTGGCTTTACGAGCCAGTTTGCCGGCCAGGTGGAGGTCGCTGATGTAGCGGATGCGACTGTGTTGGCGATGCTGGAGGATGCGCTTGACTGTGACCGGGCCAAATCCCGGGACGCGCAGCAGCTGCTCGCGCTCAGCGCTGTTGATGCGGACCGGGAAGAATTGCGGGTTGCGGGCTGCCCAGACTTCCTTTGGGTCCTGGTAGAGGTCGAGGTTGCCGTCAGCGGCAAAGGGAATCTCGGCCGGCTGGAATTTATATTGGCGGATCAGGAAGTCAGCCTGGTAGAGCCGGTGTTCGCGAGTCAGGCGGTCGTCTGCCGTCAGGGTGAACGACTGTTCTCCGGGGATGGATGGATTGCCCAGGCCGCTCTGATATGCGGAGAAATAGACTCGCTGGAAGCGGAGGCGATTGTAGATGCCGTCCAGGTAGCGGATGATTTCAGTGTCGGTTTCATCCGAAGCGCCGACAATAAATTGGGTGGTGCATTTGACCTTGGCGTATTCAGCGCCGGGCGCGGTCACTTCGGCCATGAACTTAAGCGGCGCGATAATGTCGCGCAAATAGTCTTTGTAGTGCGATAGTTTGGCGAAGTGATTCTTGCCCGGGGTTTCGATGTTGAGGGAGACGGCGGTAGACAGCTGGATGGCGCGGTAGATGGCGGCCGGGGAAGCGCCGGGGATGATTTTTAAATGGATGTATCCTCGGTAACGGTAGCGGTAGCGGAGGATTTCCGCGGTGTCGACGAGCATTTGCATGGTCCGGTCGGGATTGCCGGTGATAGCTGAACTCAGGAAGAGTCCGAGCAGGTGATGCCGTCGGTCATATTCCAGGAAAGCGCGGGCGACTTCGTCAGGCGTCAGGGCGCAGCGGTGGGGTGTGTTGCCATCATGGCGCAGGGGGCAGTAGCGGCAGTCGCTGGAGCAGAGATTTGAGATCAGCGTCTTGAGCATGATTCCGTAGCCGCCGCTGGCCAGGGGCACGGGATAGAGCCACTTGCCGTCCAAGCCGCGTCGTCGCCGTTCGCGGTTTGAGGTGCCGCAGGAGCAGGCCAGGTCGTACTTGGAATCGTCGGCCAGGATGCTAAGTTTTTCCAGGATGTCTGGCATGGTGGTGCCTGCCAATCAAAGCCGTGCGCCTTGCTGGGTCAGGCTGCGGTCATCCGGCGCTTGCCGTCATTGTCTACGGCAGCAGTTCTCGGCCGAGTCCGATGAGGAAGATGATGGCGATGGCGCTGGCGAGCAGTCCCAGCCAGCGGCGGAACCGCCTGGTCTTGGCATGATGGCGCAGGCGTGGCCGCGGCTGTTTGATGGCGCTGCTGTTCGCTAGCCGGATGGACAAGTTACGCAGGCGTCGGTTGTTCTTGCGCATGGAATGAAATCGGGTTATTGGATGATGCCGGCGCCTTCGCTGAGTTTGATGCCCTTCAGGCGCATTTTCAGCTCTTGCGGGTTATCCGAGAAGCGCATGGCGGTTTCTTCGGTGATGTCGCCGTTGTTGACGAGTTTGTGCAGGGAGCCGTTGAAGCTGACCATATTGTCTTCGCCGCCGGCTTCGATGGCTTGCGGGAGCTTCTCTAGCATGTTGTCGAAAATCAGTTTGCGGACGATGGGGGTGTTGATAAGGATTTCAACGACTGGGACGACGCCTTTGCCGATGGCTCGGGGCGCCAGCCTCTGGCAGATGACGGCGCGCAGGCAGTCGGCCAGGCCTTTGCGCACAGTGTCGCGCTCTTCCATCGGATACATATCCAGGATGCGGGTCAGGCTCTGCGAGGCGCTTTTCGTGTGCAGGGTGGTGATGACCAGGTGGCCGGTTTCAGCCGCGGTCAACGCAGTTTCAAAGGTGGTGCGGTTGCGCATTTCGCCGACCATGATGATATCAGGGTCTTGGCGGAGGGCATGAACGAGGGCAGACTCAAAGCTTATCGCATCCAGGCCGATTTCGCGCTGTTCAAAGAAGCTGCGGTTGTCCTGGAACGTGTATTCGATCGGGTCTTCGATGGTGATGACGTGCTGTTCAGAGGTGTTGTTGACATGGTCGAGCATGGCTGCCATGG
>JAAZKI010000241.1 GCA_012799905.1 Lentisphaerota bacterium
CTCTGCCAATTCGCGCAGCTGGCGCAGAAAGTCAGCCAGTTGGTCGGTGATGGCGCCGTCGTTTTCGCAGAGACCCTGTTGGCATGCAGCGGTGATTTCCAGCAGTCGTTTGGAATTGGCGGCGACGTTGTAGCGTTCGATAAGGTCGTTTTCCTCTTCGGGGTTGATTTCGGCCTGGTCGATTTCTCTGAGCTGGTGGGTGAGCAAATCGACTTCCTCCGGCGCCAGTCCTTCGGCCTTCAGGTCAGCCTGCTCTTGGCGCACGTGCAGCAGTTCCGCATGGCGCTGGCGGCATTGATTGACCAGCGGGAGGAGGCCGGCGTAAGTGTCCAAAAGCAGAGTCTGGTTGTCGTGCGGGCCATGAATGTCAATGAGGAGCTCGCCGAGTTCTTTGAGAAAGCCGACTGTGACCGGCGAGCCGTTGACAAAGGCGCGGCTGCCCGTTTCAGTGATGACGCGACGGAGTAGGAGGCGCTCCTCTTCGCAGGGCCTGAGGCCGCCTTGCTCCAGAAGAGCGTCAATCTCCTGGCGTAATTCCTGGAAATTTTGGTCAAGGTGGATGATGGCCGAGATTTCGCAGGATTTTTCTTCGCGCCGAATGACGGTTGGCGTGGCACGACCGCCGGCGAGGAGCTGGATTGCGCCGATGACGAGCGATTTGCCAGCGCCGGTTTCGCCGGTGACAGCATTCATGCCCGGGCCGAAGTCGAGGTCGAGTTCGGAAACCAGGGCTAGATTGCGGATATGCAGAGATTCTAACACGCTGAATTGCTCGCGTAAAGATGAAATTGCGGGGGACTTGATTGGCGCAGAGAGCCAGATTGATAAATATAAGCTCATTCGCCGGGAATGGAAAACTGCGGGGGCGAAAATGACGCGGCTTGGCTTGATATGCCGGCATGGCGAGGCAAAGTAAAATAAAGCGCTGGCCGGTTTTGGCCGGTTTGGCGTTTGTCCCTTTCTCATGTTGATTTTGGAGCATCATGCAGACCTTGGTTGCGCCGGCCACGGCGGAAATCGTTATTCGCAATTCGCGTTTCATCGCGGAGGCATTTGTGGTGGAAGAAGCGGAAAGCGCCCGCGAACTCCTGCGTGCACAGAAGGAGTTGCGCCCCGACGCCACCCATGTGGTGCATGCGTTTGTGATTGGCGCGAATGCCAATGTGTTGGGCTGCTCAGATGACGGCGAGCCGCCCGGAACCGCTGGCCGACCAGCGCTGGAAGTCCTCAAAGGCAGCGGCATCACCAATATCATGGTGACGATTACGCGTTACTTCGGCGGCACCAAGCTCGGGGTCGGCGGACTGGTGAAGGCCTACACGGAAGCGACGCAGGAAGTCCTGGCAAAAGCCGAAACCCAGGAATTGACCGAGCAGACCGAATTCGCCCTGCAAGTGCCATATCCATGCTATGAACCGGTGAAACGACTGCTCGCTGAAGTCGGGGCAGAAGTGACCGCAGAGACCTTCGCGGATGATGTCAACATCCAAGGACGGATGCGCGACGGCGAACTCGACGAGTTCGCCCGCAAGGTCGCTGACCTGTCCAACGGAAAAGCGAAGTTGACCGTGGAAGAAGAGGATGCGGCGGATAGCGGACTTTAGTGGACTGTGGGAGCAGGAGCTTTAGTGGAAAGCGGACAAACGCCCCTCGCCCCTCGCCCCTCAAAATTACAGTCCGAAAGCCGGGATGGTCAGGGCATGGTCTTTCAAATGAGTCACCTCAGGGAAGAGGCTGACTAGGGCACCGGTGCCGATGGGCTGTTTGAAAGCAGCCAGCTTAGCGAAGTTCTTGACCGCATTCTTGTCGATGGTGGCGGCTTTTTTGAATTCAACCGGATAGAGCGTTCCGTTCGCACGGATGATCAGGTCAATTTCTCCGGGATTCCGCTCCCTGTCCCGGTAGTACCAGAATGACGGCTCTTCGCCTGCGTTTGCATAGCTTTTCAGGATTTCGGCAAAGCACCATGTTTCAAAGAAATGACCGGCCTGTGCGCCGGAAGCAAGTGTTTCCGGAGTATTCCAGTCGGTTAAAAAGGCCATTAGTCCGGTATCGAGCATATAGAGTTTTGGCGTGGAGACCATTGATGCGGAAGCGTTGGCCCGGTAAGGATACAGCAATTTGGCGATGCCGGAGGTCTGAAGGATGCTCAAGTAACTTTTTGTCGTAGGCTGGCTGACTCCAGTATCCCTGGCAAGGTCCGAATAATTCAACATCTGACCCGAACGGGCAGCAACGGCTTTCAGAAATGCATAAAATTTTTCCAGGTCAGCGACCTGCGAAAGTGCGCTGACATCCCGTTCCAGATAGCTTCGCAGATAGGACTGGTAAAAGCGCGTCCAGTATTTTTCTGCGCCTGGCGTGCTGACTAGTTCAGGGTATGAGCCAAGCCATAAAGAAGCGAAAAATTCTGCCGGCGTTTTTGACGGCATGCCGTCCATCGAGAATTTTTCCGGCAGGAAGGGGTGGCTTTTTGCTGCTGCGATTTCGCGGTTGGACAATCCGTACATGTTGAAAATTCCAATGCGTCCAGCCAGAGATTCAGTGACTCCCTTCATCACTTGGAATTGTTGCGAGCCGGTCAGCCAGTACATTCCTCTGGCGCGTTCCGGGGAAACATGTCGCGCTTCGTCGATAATGGCCTTGATATAGGGAAGCAATTCCGGAGCATATTGAATCTCATCAATGATCACCGGAGGCGGATAGTCAGCAAGAAAAAGACGTGGGTCCTCTTTCGCACGAATGCGCACATCCATCGGGTCAAGAGAAACATAACGACGCCCGGAATCTGCTATTTTGCGCAGAAAAGTCGTCTTGCCGACTTGGCGTGAACCAGTGACCAGCAAGGCCGGAAAAAAATCGTTTGAGGCCAGAAAAGCCTGTTCCAAAGCACGCCTGATATACATAAAATCCTCCGCTGATTTAAAATCCAGCTTTAAAATAGCGCAGAATTCGATGTTTTTCAAGTCGATTTTTTGAGCTGGGAAGTAATGGGCCGGTCTTCTGTAGTGCCTTTACAAGGCACCACCCCCAGGTTCCGCTCCGTTTCACCTGGGGTTACTCATGGTGCCACCTCTACGAGGTTGGGGTGGCCCTCAGGTCATTCAGGCCAAGCGGGAGGCGACCTGAATCCCCACTCTGTCCGAGTCGCCAGACAGGACAGCCAAAGAAACCAGCAGGCCAGACCGCGCGTCTGCTGACAATCTCATTCGTCAAGACAACAACCCTACAAAAATCAGTGTTTATCTGTGTCCATCCGTGGTTAAAAAATAGGTTGTGGACGGATAGTCCACCCTAAGGACATGGTGGACAGCGTAGTCCAAGCTCATCTCGCCCCTCGCCCCTCGCCCCTCGCCCCTAATTTTCGCCCCTCGCCCCTAATTTTCGTCCCTCGCCCCTAGAAAACGCCCCTACTTGATTTCGTACACCGCCTTGTTGCAGCGGATCAGCACACGGTCTCCCACTGTCACGATTTCATTGGCATTCTCTGGCAGCTTGAATTCCGCCACCTGCTCACCTGCGCCGTCAAATACCATCCCACGCAGTTCTCTGGCGACATAAATTTTCTTCCCTGCCACTCCCACCTTGGCCGGCATGAACGGTAAGGGCTTGTTCCACAACGCATCTGCTTTGCCATCAAGCAAGACCAGTTCGCGGAACTTGTTCACCAGCGCAATCTCCGGTCGTCTGTCCCCGGTCACATCCCCTGCTGCCAGGTCGAGATAGAATTTCCGCATCCCCTTGTCTCCCGGTCCCAGATTCAACTGATACTTTGGCTTGCCGTCGCCGTCGTACACATTCAGCCACAAGTACATTCCCTGGCTGTCTGCGGCTACTTCGTCCTTGCCGTCACCGTCAAAGTCGGCAATGAACGCTTTGGTTCGGTACAACGAGCCGAACGACGGGAAGTTCTTGAACCCCGGCAGATTGTCGCGGAACCTCTTCGCACTTGAGCCGTCATAGCCATCCACAGTCCACATGTAGTTGCCATCTGCCGCCGAGTGGCGCAGGGCAAAGACATTTTCAAAGCCATGCTCGCCTTTGATCACCCCCAGCTGCCGCCCCGGGCCCCAGGTGTGGGGATAACGCCGGATCAAACTGCCGTCCGCAGCGATCTTCTCGGTGGTGCAGGCGCTTCCGGCGAATAGCGCCTCTCCATCGCGGGTTGCGGCCACTGCCAGCGAAAAAACTCCGGGATATACCGGCTTGAACCAGTAATACTTTTGAGTCGCCTCCACTTCGGGCGCCAGCACCGAGGTGAATATCCAGCGCCGGGAACCGTCGGCATTAAATGCGATTACCTTGTCGTCGGCACAGCCGGCAAGGACCAAATTTTCCTTGGGCCACTCGATTGCGCACTGAATTCGTGCGTCGGCATCGAAACTTTTCGATATTTTGCCATCGGGTTTGAGCCGGAAAAGCCTGGTGCCGGAGGCTGCCAGGCAGTCGCCCCCGGCAAGCGGGGTCAAGACATTCACCCGCTCCTCGAAGTCAGCGAGCTTGACCGCCGACCAATCGGGCAGCGTCAACGCTGTCGCCTTGGCTTCGGCCGTTTCCGGGACGTCTGCGTTGAGCGCTTGGCGATATTTCGCCAGCGCCGCATCCGGCAGCTTGAGGCTGAAAATGTTGTCGCCGGGATTGAGCTTTTCGCTCCTGCCGCCCTCAAAGCGAATTGCTCCTGCTGTTGCCGACTGGATGATCGCTTTGCCGGAGACGAGCTTCCAGTCCACCGTCACTTTGCCATCGCTTTGGAACAAACCATTGATCCGGGTGGCGCCGAGGGCAAAGAGATGGTTCGCCTCAAGCAACGCCAATTCGGCGTGGCCGAAACGGCTTTCGCCGGTGAATGCAATCGCCGGTTCGGGAGCGATGATTTTGGCGCTGCCGGCGTCAAGCTGCACCACCCGCGCCGGGGCGTCGCAGGTTTCTGATTTGATCAAGGTGAAAATGCTTTCAGCGCGGTTTTTGACCCCAGCGAGCTTGACTTTTGTGTAGGCGCTTTCAGCGTCGATGACGCCGCTTTCGCCGTTGGCGGTGGTGAGCGCGGTCTGCTCTGCAATGACCGGAACGAGTGAGATCGACTGCGCTCCGAGCCATGCTGTTTTGATTTGGGGATTGACCGAGGCGACTTCGATTTCCAGCTGGTGTTCGCCCTTGGCAAGTTCGACCTTGCCGAGCGAAACGACTTCCGGCTGGATGTCGCGCGTTTCGCTGTAGTGCGGCACCTTGGCTTTGAGGAGTTTGCCGTCGAGTTTGAGATTGACCTCAGCCGCCCGGGAGTTGTGCTGCATTAAGGTGATTTTGAGTTCGCCCGAGAACGCTTTGGCGAGGTCGAAGCCGATCTGGGCGCGGTCGCCTACCTTGGCGGTTTCAAACAGCGTGTTGCGTGGGCCTGACGAGACCCGGCACTCCGGCACAGCAGCTAGCTTGCAGTCGCGAATCCGCAACACATTGCCCCCCGCCATAGTGAGTTTTCCCGGCTCCGCCGCCACCGTCATCGGCTCGGCAGTCTGGAAATTGAGCACCGCTGTGAGTTCTCCGGAGTCGGAGCGCGGGATCACCGTGTCGGCGATCACCGCGAAGTCGCCTTTGCGCAGCAGCAGCTTGCGCTGCCACTCGCAATAGGCGTGATCCGGCACGACGCCGGCGAACCAGACGCTCTGGCCGGTGACGCCGAAGCCGTCGAGCTCACCCATAGTCGGAATATGCGCTTCGGTTCCACCCGCAAGATAGGGCTGGAGGTAGTTGCCGAGGCCGGCAAGAATATTGCGCCCGCCAATCCGCAATCCGTAGAGCGACAGCAGTTTGTACGGCGTCCGGTATTCCTCGTTGTGACAGTTCACGCTGATCCAGTCGCCGCCAGCGCCGACTTGGTCGCGGTAGCCGATGCCGCGGAAGCAATTTTCGATTGGATTGGCGAGCTTGAATATTTTGTGTTCTGTCGGACTCATTGGCGCGGCTGTCCATCTGCCGATGAGTTCCGTTGGCGGGCGCTTGGCGGTTTTGCCGCTGGGCGCGAAGCTTTGTCCGATTTTGAATCCAGGTTTGGCTGGTGGCAGCAAGTCGGCGTAATAGAGATATTTGCCGTCGCCGGTCTGCTCGGCGACCAGGTAAAAGGTCAGCCGTGAGGCGGTTCCGAGGATTTCGCTTGAGCTGGTGCCGTTCCACTGGGTTTCAAAGAAACGCAACGCCTTGGCCCACGCTCCCTCGGGTTCGAAGTTGCGTTCTCCTGCGAGGGCGAGGTAATGCGCACCTGGATTGATTGCGCCCGAGAGGAACCAGCGGATGATGCCGCGCTCCCCCTCAATCCAGCCATCCGGACGCTGGAGGTAAGCCATCGTTCCGGTGGCCGATTTGAGCGCCCGCGTCCAGACTGCGTTGGGATAGTCGCGCTCAAAGTAACGGGCGAGGACATAGAGCGAAATCGCCCCCCACTGACCGTGGCGGCTGGGCACAGCCGCGCTGCTGGTGCGACCGTAGATCAACTTGCCGATTCCCCCGTGGTCGAGCTGGCGGGCGAGAGCCTGGGTGACTTTGAGCCGGTCTTCGTCGCTGAACACCGGATGCTCCTCAATGAGGTCCCAAAGGAGGATCATCTGGTGCCCCATGTAGTGATAGGGCGAAGAGAGCGGGGTTGCGGGGTTCTCTATGCTCTCGGCGTTGAACTTCTGGAAATCCTTGATCGCGGCGGCGTCGGGAAAAGCAAGGCGTAGAAATTCCTTGGCGTATTTGGTATCGCCGGTCTGGTAAAAAAGCGCCATTTGAACTGCCACGTAGTTCCAGCCGTAGCCCCAGCGGATGCCGGAGATCATCCGAGAGTTGAAGTTTTCGGCGTTGTATCCGTCAACTTCGCCGGTATAGGCGGGGACGCGGAGCTTGAGGAGATAACCGAGTTCCTTGGGCTTGCTGGCCAGCTCTTCGAGCAGTGCCTTGACTGCGTCATTGACGCCGGAGTCGTCACTGCCGCCAGCGATGATTACGTTGAAGTTGCCGCCGGTCGGATTGTGGAGCGAACGGAGTTCAAAGCCGCCCGCCCCGGGGTAGGTCGAGTCGGTGTAGACGAATCCCTGGCGGTACAAGCTGTCCAGGAGCTCGTTGTTGTCACGCGAACCGAGCGCAATCACGTTTTGCTTCAAGGGGAGCGGGACTTTGCCGCCAGCGACGAGCGAGACTTTGCTGCCGGTGATCGCTTCGAGCGCGGCAGCGACTTGGCGCGCCCCGTCCTCCGCCGCCGGAGTAGAGCCGGCGGCGATCACGATGCCGTCAAGCCGAGTGACGAGAGACAAATTTTTGAGCTTGCCGATCACCGGGGTCAAGCCGACGCGGGTGAATTCTTTGACCTGCTTCAGCTCGACTTTTTTGACGGCAACAGCAGGAGTGTCTTTTTTGTGGGTGTAGAGGTAGACCCGGATGGTCTTGGTTCCCTCCGGGACTTCGATGCCGGCGTAGGTGGTCGAGAAGGTTTCGTGACTGTCTGCGTCGAGCGGAACTTGAACGAATTTCCCCTGCGGCAGGAGCCGAAGCTGGAGAAATGCTCCGCCCGAATCGCTGCTGGCATGCTGGAGCTTTGCTTCGACGACGGCTTCGTGCTTGCCAGGCTTGACCGGCGTGACATCCTGGAACAGGCCAGCTTCGCCTTCGTCGTCGGAATCGGTAATGAGCAGAAGTCCGTCTTTGACATAGGCGTCTGGCTTGATTGAGCCGTAGGCGCTCCAGCCCGCCGGGAAGCCGTCGTGGTCAACGATGGCGAAATCGCCATTGCGGAGCTCGCCGGGTTTTCCGGGAACCGCCATTGCGGCGAGCAACGCCGGCATGACCATGCCGCCCAATAACAGCAACGTGAGTTTATGTTTGGAAAGCCACATCGCCTATTCCTTTGCTGAGTTGTGGTTTGTTTCCTTGCTATGACTGATAGACATAAATGTCCATTGATATCATTAGTTAATGTGCGAAATTTTGTGATAGGAGTAGATATTTGACAAGGAGATTCAGATGCAGGGAAAATTAGCATTGATTTGGTGTTTTGCAATTTTGAGGACAATTTTCCTTCGACGAGTTGGTTATGAAGGTAATGGGGCAGTCTTCTGTAGCGCCTTTACAAGGCGCCAGTTTTGGGGCATGCCTCCCCCCCCAGGCTGAAGCCAGGGGTTAAGCATGGTTAAGCGCCTACGGCTCAAAAAGATGTGGGTGGTGTGGACATGGTGGGTGGTGTGGACATGGCGGCCAGTGTAGTCCAAACTCGCCGCTCGCCGCTCGCCGCTCGCCCCTTACGAATTATGAATTATGAATTATGAATTATGAATTATGAAATGCGCCTCCGCATTCAACATTCAGCATTCAGCATTCAGCATTCAGCCCCTCGCCCCTCGCCCCTCGCCCCTAAACAAAGCCCCTTGCCCCTTATTCTACCGTTGCTGCATGCCGGATGCGCAGGCTTCGCAGCAGTCCTTTGAAGAAGCGTGTGTCTTTGCCGACTTCGTAGACCGGCCAGGCATGGCCGCCAAAAACCGCAGGCTTGAAAAAGACGCCGCGTTCGCTGAATGGATATTCGCGAGACGCACTGTCCACGCTGAATTTCATTGTTTTCAGGTCATAACTGACGCTGACTTTCGACCATTTCCCGTCCGGCAGCTCAAGATCGGTCTGGAATTTCTCAATGGCGTTTTGGTTATTGATGCCGTCCACGCGGTAGGTAAAGGTTCCTTCCAGCTTGCCCTGCCGCCGATACAGGTTGAGCGAGCCTCTATGGGAACCGCATGTGCGGAACAGCACCTGCTCGTCATCCCCTTCCGGCTTGATTTCGAATTCCAGGGTGAAGCTGCCGTATGGTAGGGACTCGCGAGGCAGGTTTATGTAATTCGTCTTGCCGTCAAACGCCAATACAGCGGCGCCGTCTGCTGTTCCCCAGGCTGGCGCCAGGCTTTCCCGCTCTGGGTGGTCCAGCAGCGCCGGGCGCGGGCGGTTGAAGGGCTCAAGATAAATAAACCCGCCGCCGAGCTGGCCATCAAAGAATGGCTCCCAGTTGTTTTTCAGCATAGCGCCTCGTGCGCCGTCAAACAAGTACACCAACTCGGGAATCCGGTCTTCCGCCACTTCGACTGTCACCGCCTGCCGTTTGGGCGCAGAAAACACGCTGTGTGAAACGAGTTTTCCGGTGGGACGCACTGGCATGATTGGGCGGCTTCGGTAAATCCGCCCGGAAGTGCTGATTGCCCGCAGCTGGTAGATGGGGAATTGGCTTCCCGTTTCCAGTACAGTGCTGATGCTCGCCTGTTTCTGCCGAAGTGGCGCCGGGATATCCACGAGGTTTTTGGCGATGGCCAGGTCCAGGCGCGAAGTGTCGTCAAAGACCTTGGCCATTTTGCCGAGTTCCAGCAGCTTGCCCACATTAAAGGAATGTTTGCCCAGCCCGGAGGCGTCGATGTCAAGGACAGCGTCTGCGGCGACGTCTTTCGGGATCGTGATGAAGAAAGGATAGCGGTAGTAATAATTGATGTAGTAATACTGGACGGTCACTTGGTTGTCGACTATCGGCGGGTCTGGCGCTTCCGACCTGTAGCGGTGGCACTCGCGAAACCATTGCCAGCCTGGCGCATTGCGGACTTCGAAAATCATTTTCTGGGTGGAGGGGCTGAAGGCGGTGAAAGAGCCTTCAATAATGATATTTTTCTCCGGGTCGTATTTATTTTCCCGGTCAACGGCGTAGACCTCGCTTTCGCTGTCCAGCACTTCCAGCTGCATCAGCTCTTCGCTCGGTGATTCGGCGCTGGCGTTAATATGGTAGGTGCCGGGCGCATCGCCTTTTTTCACCTCAAAGGTCGCTGTCAAAGGCAGCACATCACGCAATGGCTGCATGATTTCCTTGTAGTTCCAGCAGACGCTCGGATGAATCCGGTTGTACTGCATGGCAAAAACCCGCTCTTGGCCAGCGGTGTTGACGACTCGGAGTTCCGGCAACAGCAGGAAGTATGCCGCCAGCTGTTCGGTCGGGATTTCATAATTCACCGCCTTCATTTCGCTGAGCTTGAAGGTTTCCTCCGGGAAGACTTTCAGCGCATTGCCGTCATAGTCGCGCACTGTCAGCTGGACTCGGTATTCGCTGTTGTCTGTGTCTGAATCCGGGATGTTCAGCAGTTCGTAGCGCAGCGTGTCGCCCAGGCGCAATACTTGCCGCGAGCAGAATACCAGGTTGGGCACTGACAAGTCATCGCCATCAGCCGGCGCTGTCGGCTGCCCGCGCATTTTTCGGGCGTAGAAGCGGATCAGGCGCTGCATAGTCAGGCCGTTGTTGACGGTTGGCTGGAAATGGGTGTTTTCATTTGCTTCGTTCCACTCGAAGAACACGATCACATCCGGGTTCAGCAGCAGCAGCGAGTCCATGGCCAGCCGAAACGCCACAGTGCCGTATTCACCGGAGTTGTTGCCGGAAAGGTGGTTCACATAGCCTTTTCTGATATATGCGCCGATTAGCTTATCTTTGTACTGGGGCAGCGCTGTCAATTCCAGCACCAGCGGCACGATGCAGTCACGGTAGTAGGCGGATATCGGGACAGAAGTGTAATCCCCGCTAATGCGGCTCTCTTGGGTCGGGGACACCATCAGACCACCGCAGCTGTCCATGGTCACTGCCAGAAGTTCGCGCAGCTGCCCCATTTCCTCTGTGGTCAATGCGCCATTTTTGTCATAGAGCTGCCGGAAGCGCAAGTCAGCCGGCTCAGAGAAAATAATCGGCTCGACCGACGTCTTCTCATGCAGGCTTTTCGCCAACTCACGCAATAGCTCCGTACCTGCCGACGCAGAATGGTAGGCCCAGATGGGAATTTTCCCGTTGACCCGCAGGGTGTACGGCGACGCGACCGCTATTTCATAATTTTTCTGGTAGAGGTCAAGCCATTGCTGGCTCGGCTTTCCGGCATAGCCGGCTCCGCACATATAGCTGAAACCGGAATAGGGCTTCACCTCGTCAAGGGACTGCAATTGCTCCTTGTACAAGTTGATGTGCTGAGAGGGATTGGACAGCATGACAAATCCGTCAATCTCGTACTTTCCGACGATTTCGACATTGCGCAGAAAGCTGTCGCGGTAGCTTTTGCCTTCCCGCAAGCTGCTGTCATGGAACAAGGGACGGTCGATCCAGTAATGCAGGTAGTTCTCCACCAGGCGGTAGCTCTGATATTCCGCATAAAATAGAGGCTGGGGCAACATGCGTTGGCGCATGGTCTGAAAAGTGGGCTTTTCCTCTTGGCGATTGTACATGAGTTCTGCTCCAGGCAGCGTAAGACCGAAAAACACGGCTGACAATAGTGCGATTTTTGGTATTTTCATGCTCACCAGTTCCCCCTCCAGAATTCATGGGCAGGATTGACGGCAGCCAGGCTGCGGAGTTCGTTCATCGTCTTATAGTCGGTGTGCCCGTCAAAAAACACGAAGTTGGTGCCGTTTTCGTGTATTGGGGCCAGGTATTCCAGCGTGACAGCGTCCTTGCGACGGTAATAGTGGCTGGAAATCCAATCATTCCTGGTGCAGGCGAACAGGGATACGGCGGACGGATTCTGCAAGGTGGTCACCAACCGGTTGGCAAACAAATAGCTGCTGCCGCGCCAGTTGCGGCTTCCGCATTGAGTGATGTTCGCGCCATAGTCGCCGACTCTTCCAACCGCGCCCTTGCGGAGTCCGTAGTGAGTCCCGTAGGTGCGAATCGCTAGGGCGCCCGCCATGGCCGGACATTCAAAGACTTTGGCAGTCCCTCCTGTATAGTCCCAGAAATGGTCGACCCAGCTGAGGTCGGTGTCCACACTACTGGCGAAATTATCAATGTATGCTGCTGTATAGTCCTCATTGTCCGTAGTGTACATGAAGTGCGCCAGGCCTAATTGCTTATGGTTGTTGACACAGCCGATCCGCGTCGCTTTGCTGCGCGCCTTGCTCAGGGCGGGAAGCAGCATCGCCGCCAGAATCGCGATAATCGCAATGACGACTAAAAGCTCGATTAGAGTGAAAAAATCACGGGTTGGTGGAACTGCTCTTTTTTTCATGGTGCTTCCCCTCGCTGGTTGTTTTTGCTATGTGACCGGTTGATGGTTGTCTCGCCGTTTTTCTTTTTTATAGGCTTGTGTTGTGCAATGAAATCTTCGTAAGTCACGATGCGGTCGCCGAAGCGTTCCTCCAGAAACAGCATGTCCCGGGACCAACCCAGCACAGGGGGCGGTTCGCATGGGCAGCCGCAGCTTCCGCCTTGGAAGAACACCGGTTTGACGAAGCGATGGAGGCGGGGAATGTCGCAGCCGCTCTCCTTTTTTTCGATTCGCTCCAACAACAATTCCAGCGCCGCCGAACTGAGTATATCATACGACTGCGAAATCGTGGACAAGGGTGGGTCAGTCAAATAAGCGAAGGCGTTGCCGTCATAGCCAATCAGCGCAAAATCCTCCGGCACCCGAATGCCGTTCCGACGCAAAAAAGGCAATGCGCGCGCTGCCACGAAATCGTTGGACATCAAGCCGCAAGAGCAGCCCTTCTCCCGGATCAGGGAGAGCAAATGCCCTTCAACCGGCTCCGAAAGCTGCATCGCTTCGATGGCAATGACGTCCTCATCGGGAAGACCAGCTTCCCGCCAAGCCTGGCGCAGACCAGTGAGCTTGTCGTGAGTTTGGCTATGGATGCGAGTGCAGACATAGACGGCTTTCCGGTGCCCATGCGACAGCAGGTGAAGACCGGCCATATAGCCGCCAGCAGCCAAGTCAGGATAAAAATCGCCATTCCGGCAGCCAAATAAGTCGTATTGCTGAAACACAACAGTGGGAATCTGAATGAGCGCCAGGGCTTGCGGTGGAAGTTGGCCAAGGATAATCGCGCCATCAGGAGAACGACGCAGCATGTTGCCGACATCGCGGCAGTATTCCTCATCCGTCCGCCGAAAAGAAGTGTCAATCAATAACTGATAGTTGAACTTGGCAGCATTGCGCAAAAATTGAGCAGTCAAGACAGACAAAGAATATTGGGTGACGTTGGCATTGAAAATCGCAATCGCACGAGAAGCCTTGCCGGAAAGAACCTGCGCAGTCAAATTGGGAATGTAACCAAGCTCGCGAGCAGCAGACTCAATCTCCTCACGCCTAGAATCAGATATGCGCATGCTGCCCTTGGAACCATTCAAAACCATGGAAACCAAAGGACGAGAAACGCCAACACGATCAGCTATCTGTTGTAAGGTGACACGCATAATAAGGAAAATGACTTGGTTAACCGATTAATCAGGATTGTAACGAAAAATGTAACGTGCTTTTAGCGTGTTGTCAACTCGGCTGCTTGGCTTTTATTGATTTTTTAGGGGCAATTGGCAATCTTTGGGGGACGCTCGTAGTGGACAGGGTGGACAGGGTGGACAGGGTGGACAGGGTATTCCAAGCTTACTCTCGCCCCTCGCCCCTCGCCCCTCGCCCTCAATTCTTGCCTCCGTCCAGTGCCGGCACTTCAGTGCCGGAGTTTGCCCCTAAAAAAAACCGGGCAGGATTGGCTTGTTTGCCGATCCTGCCCGGTTGGTTATCGCAGTCGCTATCAGCGAGAGGTTTTGCTGAGAGCGTTATTTCGCGATGACTCTGGCCATTTCGATGATTTTGTTGGAGTAGCCCCATTCGTTATCGTACCAGGCGACGACTTTGACGAAGGTCGAATCCAGGGCGATGCCGGCCTTGGCGTCAAAGATGCAGGTGCGTGGGTCGCCGCGGAAATCGGTGGCAACAACGGCATCTTCCGTGTAGCCGAGGATACCCTTCAGTTCGCCTTCGGAAGCGGCCTTCATGGCTGCGCAGATTTCATCGTAGCTGGCGCCTTTGTCCAGCTCGACGGTCAGGTCGACGACGGAGACGTCCGAAGTCGGGACGCGCATGGACATGCCGGTCAGCTTCTTGTTCAGGGCCGGCAGGACTTTGCCGACTGCCTTGGCTGCGCCGGTGCTGGACGGAATGATGTTTTCCAGGATGCCGCGGCCGCCGCGCCAATCCTTCTTGGACGGGCCGTCCACCGTTTTCTGGGTAGCAGTGGTGGCATGGACAGTCGTCATCAGGCCGCGCTTGATGCCGAAGTTCTCATGCAGAACCTTGGCGAGCGGGGCCAGGCAGTTGGTGGTGCAGGACGCGTTCGAGATGATGTCCTGGCCAGCATATGACTTGTCGTTGACGCCGTACACGAACATCGGGGTGTCGTCCTTGGACGGAGCCGACATGATGACTTTCTTGGCGCCAGCGGTGATGTGCTTGCGAGCGGTTTCGTCAGTCAGGAAAAAGCCAGTGCATTCGAGAATGATGTCAGCGCCGACTTCATTCCACTTCAGGTTGACCGGGTCCATTTCAGCGGTCAGGCGGATTTTTTTGCCGTTGACGATCATGTAGTTGCCGTCGACCTTGACGTCGCCATTGAACCGTCCATGCACCGAGTCATATTTCAGCATGTAGGCGAGGTAGTCGGGATCGAGAAGGTCATTGATGCCGACGACTTCAACCTGACCGGCAAAGTTTTCCACGGCAGCGCGGAAAGCCATGCGCCCGATCCGTCCAAATCCATTGATGCCAATCTTGATAGCCATGATTGCGTTTTACTCCTTAGATATTCACTAGTGATTGATGGCGAAAACCCGGCAAGGGCCGGAAAATTGCCGACGAAAATAGATTCTAATATATACGCGGTAATCAGTTTTTCAATGCTAGCGGACAGGACTGAGCAGGCGCAGCCACGGAAATTGGCGACACCAGAAAAGAAGCGAGGGGCTTTGTTTAGGGGCGAGAGGCTGAATGCTGAATGTTGAATGCTGAATGCTGAAGCGCATTTCATAATTCATGATTCATAATTCGTGAGGGGCGAGGGGCGAGATGAGCTTGGACTACGCTGTCCGCTATGTTCCACCGCGTTCGTCGACGTTCTGCGGCAAAAACGCTAAAAGCGCGAAATTAGGGCAGCCGCCGTCCATCATGTCCACTTCCGTCCACGTCCACTCACCACTAACGTCCACTTTTGTCCACAGTCCATCGTCTACTAGCGTCCATCAAAGTCCACTAACGTCCATTGTCCACTGTCCACTAAAGTGCCTTACCCTGGGCGCCTAATCGGCAACTTGTCGGAACTCCGAATTATCACTAGGTGACCAATTACGTTTTTTGCAAAACAATTTTTTCAGGGATTGCTTTTTGTCGACGCTTTTAGTATATTGTTAAGAGCACATACTCAAACGACGCTTGTGTGTGAGCTCTGGCGTTTGCTTTTTCAGATGGATTCGGAACGAGAATCATGCAGTCAGATATTTGTCAAGGAGGTTTTTCCGTGCTTTCAAAATCAAATGTCTCAGGCGCTTCGTCGGTGTCAGCGACACATTCCCTTTCTACTGGCAACAAGCCATCCTGGCCATCTCGCAACCCGGTCTTGGCGAAGTTGTGTTTTTTTACTTTGATTGAACTTTTGGTGGTGATTGCGATTATTGCGATTTTGGCGGCCATGCTGCTGCCCGCCTTGAGCAAGGCGCGGGCGAAAGCGCATGCGATCAGCTGCGTCAACAACTTCAAGCAGATCGGTCTGGCTCAGGTTCTCTATAGCGATGATAACGATGACTGGATTGTGCCAGCCAAGACCATTACTACCGAGCACATCTGGGCGGCCTTCCTCTCCGGCTTTCGCGGCTATACACCCGGCTACGGGGTGATTCATGCTGGCGCGTTTTCCACCACCGGCAATTTCGTCTGTCCCGGCGAACCAGTCGGATTCGGCAACTACAAGGAACCGCATTTCAAATTTTCTTACACCCACTACGGCATCAATGTGCTGTTGACAGGGCTTTATGACTCGGAAGGCAACACTGGTGTCACCAATCGCTGGCGGCGGCTCGTCTGCCTGACCTCGCCCTCGGAAGCCCTGCTGGCAGCCGACCATTCCACCAAAAATAGCTACACTTTGCATTGGAAGCCGTACGTCTCCTACCGCCATCTGGGCAAGGCGAACTTCCTGATGATGGACGGCCACGTCGCTACCATGTTCAAACCGGAATTCGACAACCGCCCATCGAACCACACCAGCAGTTCGCAAAAGACTTTTTATGCGGGGTTTGACTGGAATAACTTTACTTATGCGACCCGCTGAATGCGCAGCGGCGAAGCGTCATTAACGCAATCAGCTGTTCTCGGCAAAACAGCAGGACTCCAGGAAAAAGGGCGGTTTTTAATTAGGGCAG
>JAAZKI010000237.1 GCA_012799905.1 Lentisphaerota bacterium
ACCATCTCCTCCAGGTAAACCTGCACCTTCGCGCCAGACACAGGACGCTGGTCTGCGCCAGACAAGGCCGACGAGGACGTCTTCACCGAACCAATCGTCTGCCCTGGAGACGCCAGCAGCATAATCTGGAAACTGCCGTATTCATTGCCGGAAAGACGCAGCTTCGCAGAGTCAATCAGCGGAAACGCATTGCTCTGGTTATCAGCGACTTTCTCCATCGACGACAAGACCAAGCTGGCATAGCCGCGCCGCAGCCCCACCGAGCCTTTGGCAAAATACGCGTTAGAGCGCTCCACTGCCAGCTCCAGCTGATCCGTCGCCACAGCCAGCTTCTGAACGTCCTCCAGCAAAATCCGGAAAGCGGTAAAGCTCTTGGCCTTGGCCAGCTCCGCCTGCCGCGCAGCCAAGTCCGCCCGCAGGCGCTCCTGCACCACCACCAGGTTCGGACTCGCATCCGGACCTAAAGTGAGCCTCTGCTCAATCGCTGCCATCCGCGCCGGCAAATTATACAGACGATTCATCAAATCAAGTGTGCGCACCTCGGTCGAACGCTCGTCCTTCGCCGCATGGAACAACAGCTTGCCAAATTCCTTCGGGGTGTGGAAATTGCCTAAACGCGTCCAAGACGACACATCTTTCGAGTGCGGATTTTCGCGACCGACATTAAATCCCCAGATAGCGTCGCGGGCCGGTGCGCCGCCAACGCCGGCAAACGGAATGGTGACCAGCGCCGTCCAAGACGAGGCTTGGCGTTCAATCACGGCTTTCCAGTCGCAATCCCAGCTATTGTCACGGTTGCCATAGCTGTGCCGCGAATCATAGATGCCGCCGGAAGAATTGCCGACAAAGTGAAAATAAGTCGGCTCAGCAATGTCCGGCTGCAAGAAAATTTCAAAGCAGTCATTGAGCCAAGGCCGGCCATCGCGCTCGACGACTTCGTTAGTCCGCAGCGCCATATCCTTGGCGTACATCTGGAAGTAGACGTACAAGTAATCAGCGTCGCGCAAAACCTGGGCGCGGGTCGACTCAATGGCAGAACCGGCGCTGGTGGTGAGTTCAATCGGCGCGACATCGACAAAATCGCGGGCCGAAGTCGGCGGCTTCACAGCCCAGGCGACGCCGCGCACGTAATAAGGCCATTCGCCCAAGGAGAGCGGCGGAAATTGCGTCACCGCCTTGGCCGTGACCTTGATATTGCCCAGGTAAGTCGTGGACTCGGAGCTTTCGCTGCCCAAGGTCCACAGGCGCGTCAACGAAACTGTGCGCGTGTCGCGGTATGAAATGTCTTTTACGCGCGGAGTCTCCATGTCGTCGACATAGACCGCAAAGTCGCCGCGCACGCAATTGACCACATAGCGGAAGTGATGCCACTTGCCAATGACGACCTTTCCGGCCTGCTGCCATTCCATGTTCATGCTCTTGGCCACTTGCAGCTGTCCGCCGCTGTGCTGCGTCACCGTGATCGACTTGATGGCGTCGTCATTGGCCAAAATCGCGTAACGCGCTGAGTCTGTGGCAAACTTGATCCAGTAGTCAATCGTCAACACCTCAGTGCCCCGTGTGTCAAGGCCGCCCTTGTACCACGAACCCTGCTTGATCTTGCCGTCTGCGTCCTTAACCGTCTTGATCTCCAAGGCATGGGCGAAATCAGGATGTCCAGAGGCGACTACTTGTTGATTGCCACGCGGCTGGTAAGAGCTGAAATCCTCCTGGTAAATCACAGTGTCAGCAGCAACAACCCCTAAAAAGGCGCATAAAGTAAAGGCGGTCGTCAAAAATGTTCTCATGCCTAACCTCAAATGATTGTTATTTTTAACCGAAAACACAAAAAATTGCAACCCATTCTAAAGTATATGGCAAGTATAACAATAATGCGCAAGCGGTATAACAATTTTTTTGCGCAGTCATCTGACAGACTTGTCGTTTTATCCGCCGATGACGCAATGTTTTAGGCCGCGCAGCGGCTAAAACGCCCAAAGCGCAAAAATTATGGCAGGCTCTCTCGCCCCTCCGTCCAGTGTCGGCACTTTAGTGCCGAACGCGCCGCTCCTAAAACCGCGTCGCTTTCACGACTTGTCCTGGGCGGGCTGGTGGCAGCGTTGTTTCCCGGCCTTCGGGCCAACGCACGGTGATGATCACCTCGGCGTCTGCGGCGATTTCGCCCAGGCCAAAATGGAGCACAGGGTCATTCTGCTGGCTGTAGGTGCTGGTTCCTGCCGCAAAAATCTGCGTCTGCGTCATTCCAGCCGCCTTGACCTTGACTATTGCCCCAAGCGCCGTTGCCTGGCCTGCTCCGGCGTGCACAGCGACTTTGATCCACGCCCGCTGCTGGCCGTTGTCCAAACCCTGATTGCGATACAGACAGAATGCCGCCGGGGCGTCTTTCTTTGGCCGTCCGGCCGTCGCCAGGTCCAGCCAGCCGTCGCCGTCAACATCTGCCCAGGCGCCGGCATACGTGTCAATGCGCTCGATGCCGGCGGCTGCGGCCTGGTCGCTGAACGCCTTTCCGCCGCGGTTCAGCAACAGCAGCGCCTTGGCGTATGGCAGATTATAGACCTGCGGGACATACACGTCAGTCCAACCGTCGTTGTCAGCGTCACCAGCAGCAGCGCCGGCCCACAGCTCGTCGCCGACAAACACGCCCCGCCCGCCAATCGGCTTGTAAGCCACGCCAAGCCTCTCTCGCCAATCCGTGAAAACACCGGAGCCGTCATTGCGGTAAATAGCCGAATCATCGCACACATAGCCGCGAATATCGTACGAGGACATGTCTCTGCCGGACGGGCCGACGTACTTGTGAACCAAGTTGGCGACAAACAAGTCGAGAAAACCGTCCTGGTCAATATCAAGCCAGCATGAACCGATGCTGTGGCCATATCTGGGTCCGTAATGCCGATTATGGACTTTGCTGAAATAGCGCTCTGGTTCCTTATTGCCGGCCACGCCGCGTTTCTTCGCTTCTTCACGGAAACGCAGCCCGCCTCGGTTCAGCCAAAGGAAATTCGCCTGCAACCGGTAATTGCCCACAAACACATCCTGCTTGCCATCGCCATCCACGTCATGTATCAACACTGAACGGGCATAGCTTTTGCGGTCGATTCCGGCTTCTGCGCCGCGCTCGACAAAGCGTTTGCCGCCCTCATTATGCCAGAGCTGAGCCGGATAATACTCAGGCGATTTGCCGTCATTCCAGTCTTCGGACATGCCGATGAACAAATCCGCGAAACCATCGCCATCCAAATCGCCGGCCGCCAGCGTCATGGCTTTTGCGTGCGGGGTGAAACCCAATTCCGCAGCAACATCGACAAACTTACCGTCGCCAGAATTGCGCCAGACCTTGCCCTTAGTGGTGACAATGTCAGTCCAGCCGTCATTGTCAAAGTCATAGCACAACGCCCCGCCACTGCCGGAAAGACCGGCCTCGTCCGTGACCTCGGTAAAACGGCATTCGCCTGGCGCGCTGTCATTGCGAAACAACCGGCCGCCATTGACCAGCAGGTCAGGACGACCGTCGCCGTTATAGTCAAGCCAATGCACATAACTGGCTCGCAAGTCCACTGGCAGCCCGGCTGACACCGCCTCAAAACGCGGCGTCTGAGCACTGGCCAGCGTCCCCCAAACCGCCAGCAACACTGCCGCCAGCGACCAAACATGGCTGGCAGGACGAACGCCACCAAGCCGATTCCGCATCTCTTTCATCTGCAATCTTCCTCTTTCTGCGAAAAAATCTCCCAGCTATGGCGATGGCGCGTCCATCACTCCAGAATCAACTCAGTATAGCTGGTCTGGTTGTTAGGGGCGCAATCAAGCAGGTAAGTCACTTCCACATTCTTGTTATTATGGCTGTAATAGCGCAGCGCCGCAAAGCTCACGTCCTGCGGCTTTTCACCCTGAGCATAGCCCAGCGTCGTAAAGGGCACGATAGTCAGGCTGCTCCAGCCATCGGCCGTGGTCTTTCGCTGCACAGTGAAATCGCCGTCCCAGCTGGCATTCTTGTTGCAGGCGTCATACAAATTCCCGTTGATGTCAAACGCAATCTGGTACGATACTTTCTTGCCGTCCTGGAGGCCAGTCAGGAAAAACTCGAATTTATCGCCGACTGGCCAGCGGTCGCGCGGCTGCCCGGCTGGCTTGGCATACGCCTTGTCCGGCTCAGAGTCAAAGCACTTCGCGCCGACGTAGAACGCGGCGCCGTCATGCAGAATCCGCACTGCTGTGCGCTGCGTGGCGTCTTTCCCATTGGTGCGGTGGAATCTATCCTCGGCTGCGGCACGGCTCCAGTCGCCGGAAGCGAAGTCAGGGTCAAAGGCCGGCGTAGCCTGCGCCCGCGGCACGCGGTAGCGAACGACTTCCAGGTTCGCGGTCATGTCCTCGAAAACATTGCGTAGCGCCGTCAGCATCTTGCTGCCGTTCGGTGGCATCGGCTTGGCAGCAGCGCGCTCCAAGGCAGCCCGGCAGGCGTCGGCCTTCTTCGCCTTGATCACGCAGACCAACCAGTTGCCGCGCGGACGGTCATTGTACGACGACATGCCACCGACTTCCAGCCAGGAATCCTCGATGATCCGATAAAACTCACCAACGTCCTTGCCGCCCTCCCCGAACACGCGCGTCAAATAATCATTGCGCATGGCTTGGACATCCTGGTACGGATTCCAGGAGCCGTTCGCCATGATCCAAAAATACATGGCGTTGACGTCCCAGCTGCGCGTGCGGTCAGCGCGCGCAGTGTCCTGGTCAGGATACAGCTCGGAATACGTACGGTTGACGCCGAAGCTGTTCGCATAGCGCCAGTCAGCCAGAGCCACCGCGTCCATCGGCCGTGGGAACTCCCCGCACAAGCCGTAGTATTCGCGCCAGGTGAGCTGGTTCGTCACCTGCATCCAACCAGTGAAACGGTTGTAGGTGGCCTTGTTCTCAGGATGCGTAATCGTGTACTTCGAATTCTTGTAAATCGGACAGTACGAAATGCTGATGTTCGACTCAATCGGGCATCGCGGCGGAATCTCAGTGAAAAAGTACCCAAACGTAAGAATCAGTTTGCCGGGATAGTGCTTCTTGACATGGGCGGCGATCTGGTTAAGCCACAGGAAGAACTGCGTTGACCGGAAGGCCGGGTCGTCTGCCTTGACTTCAGTACCGTCTGCCAGAGTCAATGGCTTGAGGCAATTCGGGCATTCGCAGAGATTGTAGTTATCCTCAATCATAATCCGATATGTATCGTAGTCGGGATTCGCTTTGATGCGGGCGTCGACTTCGCTGATGAACACCTTGAGCAGCTCTGGATGGGTGAAGCAAAGCTGGGTTGAGCCGCTCGTCTCGCTGGGGCGCAGTCGTTTGCCCTCGCGCAATGGATAATACTCCGGATGCGCGTCAAAATACTTCTTTTCCGGGATGTATATGCCGACCAGGTTATGGCCGCCGCCGTATTCGAGTATTGGCGCGTACTTGACTCGTTCCTCCCGGAAGCGCATGCTGCCAGCGCTCCAGTTCGAGCCATTCCGCACCTGCCATTCCTCGCTCGGAATATGATTGCCCGAACCCATCTGCCAGCCGCGCAGGACGTACACCGGAAGGTCAAGATAGTCCGCCTGAGTCAACGCCAAATTCGGATTCGAGCTGTAAACCGTCCCAAACTCAGTGTTGGGACGCGCCCAGATAATGTCTGAATTGCGATACAGCAGCTTAAAGACGCCGTTCAGCACGCCTTTAGGCTTTGTAGCCAGGATTGTGACTGTGTCCCCGCGCGTCCGCACGGCATAGCCATCTGCGCCGGCCATCTTAGCCAAATCATCCTCAAAGCCGTCCGGATTGACCGCCAGGACGACTTTCGGCCCTGCGCCGCCGGCTCCTGCGTCAATTGGCAGCCGCGCACCGGAAATCGCCTCGACCCACCGCTGCAATTCCTCGGCCGCATACGCCACTGCCGGATGTGCGTCCGCCGCTATCACAATGCGCGCTGCCGGCTGTCCGTCCTTCGCCAGCGGAAACGCCGCCTGCGCCGAAAGACAAGCCAAACCAGCCATGACCACAACTGCCAAACGATTGCTCATAACAACGACTGTCCTTTCACTCAGCATAAACCTGCACCGCCAGACCGCCTGCGGCAAAATTATTTAATCAACGCCAGGTTATCCACCAATAAAAACGTAATACCTCTGTAAAGATTTGCCACCGCGCAATATCCCCCACTGCTCACGGCTTCCGGAACACCACCTTAGACGTGACGTTCATAGAATGACGCCGACCGCCCGGCAGATGCGCATTACTGGTCGGCGCTGCTCCCGGTCTCGGCGATATCATATATTGCCGGAAGAACGACGCTTTCAGCGAATCAACCGACTCCGGCGTCAGGCCGAGGCTCTTCCAGCTCACCGTGACCATCCCGCTCCAGCCGGTAGCCGTCCGCACTGCCTGTGATGTCCAAACCACTGGCCGTACTGCGCGATAGCGGTTGTTGACCGGATTGACGACCATCTGCGTGAAATGACGCTCGCCCTTCCACTCGCCCTCTAAAAAAATCTCAAAACTCTCGCCTGCCGGATATTCGTTCTTGCCGTCATTGGCCTCGGCGACCGGCATCTTGTCCGGCTCCTTATGATCGCACTTGAAGCCGAAATAGATGTTTTCCTGGTCGTACAACGCCCACACTGTCGTTGGATGCACGAACAATGCCCCGGAACGATTCTGCAAGAAATGACTATTGGGAACTGCCTGACGCCAGGCGCCTGACGCAAAGTCAGGGTCAAACTCAGGCTTCTCGGCAGTGGCTACAGCGTGTACGTTCTCCTTGTCCAGAAGAACCAGGTGCTCGTCCAGGACTTCCTGTATGCCGGCCAGCATGCGCACTGCGTTTGGATGCACGACTTTTGCTGCCGCCCGCTTCAACGCCGCCTGGCAATCCGCCGTGATGCCGGTGTCAAACACGTGCTTCTTCCAGTTCACGTATGCCTTGTCGTTCCAGCGCGACCTGCCGTCCAGCTTGAACCACTGCTCTTCGATCAGACGGTAGAACTCGGCGACGTCATCAGCCGCCGGGCCGTACACGCGGGTCAAAAAGTCGCGGCGCATGGCCTTGACGTCCTGCGCCGGATTCCAAGAGCCGTTGGCCATGACCCAGAAATACATTGAGTTGACATGCCAGCTCTTGACCCCTTCGGGATTCGACGCGATATCGGCGCGCATCTCCGAATACGTCCGGTTAATGCCAAAACTGTTGACGTAGCGCCAGTCTGCCATCGCGATGACGTCAATCGGACGTGGAAACGAAGCGCAAAGGCCGAAGTACTCGCGCCACGTGAGCTGGTTGGTCACCTTCAGCCAGCCCGAAAACTTCTCCAGCGTCGACGCATTCTCCGGGTCAGTCAGAGCCCGCTTTGAATTCTTCCCGATTGGACAGAAAGAAATGCTGATGTTCGGCTCAATCGAACAATACGGCGGCGGCTCCGTGAAAAAGTACCCGAAAGTCAGCACGCGTTTGCCGTACTTGTCATGCAGATGCTTCGCAATCGGGTTCAGCCACTGGAAGAACTGAGTCGAGCGAAACGACTTGTCGTCCTTGTCAATGACCCGTCCGTCCGCCAGTTTGATTGGCGCCAGGCATGTCTCACACTCACAGAGATTCCAGTTGTCCTCAATCAGAATCCGATACGTATCGTAGTCTGGATTCTCCCGAACGCGCGCGTCGACTTCCTCGATAAAGACTCGCTGCAATTCCGGCAGCGTGAAGCACAGCTGCGTTGACATGCGCGTCTCACTCGGCCGCAGCCGCTTGCCATTCTTCAAGGAATAATACTCCGGATGCGTATCAAAATACTTCTTTTCCTGGATATAAAGTCCAATCAAATTGTGGCCGCCGCCGTACTCAAGAACCGGGTCGTACTTGACCCGCTCCGCCCGATAGCGCATACTGCCGGCGCTCCAATTCGAACTGTTGCGAACCTGCCACTCCTCCAGCGACTCGTGGTTGCCAGAGCCCATCTGCCACCCGCGCAAGACAAACACCGGCACATCAATGTAGTCAACAACGGTCAACGTTAGGTCAGGATTGCGGCTGTAAATCGTCCCATATTCCTCGTTTGGACGGGCCCAGATGATGTCCGTGTTCCGGTACAGCAACTTGAACACGCCATGCAAAATGCCCTTTGGCCGACTGGCCAGAATCGTCACCGTCTGACCAGAACTGCGCACTGCATACCCGTCATTCCCAGCCAGCTTTGCCAAATCCTCAGCATGACCAGGCGGATTGACTGCCAGCACGATCCGCGAAGGCGCCTGGCCGGCAACAGGCACAATCGGCAGCCGAGCCCCGGAAATCGCCTCGACCCAGCGCTGCAACTCCTGCGCCGCATACTCAACCGCAGGAGGCGAAGACGCCGGCAGCACAATCTCAGCAACCGGCTGACCACGCTGACTCAACGGCACCGCACCCACAGCCAGAAATCCAAGACAAAACACCAGCAGAAAACAACCGATGCGCACGTTCATAACCCAGCTCCCCATAGCGAAAAATCACCTAAAATAACATAGGGTGGACGACCGTCCACAACATATTTTTTAAACCACGAAAAAACACGAAAGGGCACGAAATTTTTTGTTTGGTAATCAGTCACTCATTGATACTCGGAACTCCGGCAAGCTGCGGCGCCAGGCGCCCTGGATAAGGCATTTTAGTGGACAATGGACGGAAGTGGACTTTAATTG
>JAAZKI010000284.1 GCA_012799905.1 Lentisphaerota bacterium
CCCATTCGTTCTGGACGTCCATCTGAAATGCGTACTGCATCGCACAAGCCCGCGCCAGAAAACGCCGGCGCTGAAACGCCTCAACGGCGCTTTTGCTCCGTGCGGTCTTGGGCGAATCTTTTGTCTCCGGACTCATTTGGCCACCGGCAGTTTACGCATCAAGTCCGCCATTTCAATGGCCGATTCAGCAGCGGCGGCGCCGCGGTTCCCGGCCTTGCTGCCGGAACGCTCAATCGCCTGTTCGATGTTCTCCGTGGTCACGACGCCATAAATCACTGGCAACCCGCTGGCTAGCATCACCTGAGCCAAACCCTTGGAGACCTCGGCGTTGACATAGCTGGCATGCGCGGTCGACCCCTGGATGACAACCCCGAGCGCAATGATAGCGTCATAACGGCCGCTCGCCGCCATCCGCTGCACCACCAGGGGGATTTCATACGAGCCCGGAACCCACGCCGTCTCAATGTCCTTCTCCGCCGCGCCGTGCCGAAGCAAACAGTCAACTGCGCCGCCTAACAGCTTCGAAACGAAAAACTCGTTGAAGCGGGCGCAGACTATCCCAAAACGCAAACCCTTGGCAATAAGAGAGCCTTCGTAAGCCTTTATCTCGTTTGTCATGTTCTTTCTCCTGTCAATTACATAAAATATTTCGGCAAGGAAGCGCTGCTGTAGTTCCCTGCCCTCAAAGCAAATGTCCCATCAGATTCTTCTTAGTGGCCAGATAGCACTCATTGGCCGGCACCGATGGGATCACCAGGGGCTCGCGGCCATTGATCTTCAAGCCGTAGCCATCCAGGCCAATCAGTTTCTTCGGATTATTGGTCAACAGCCGTACGCCTTTAACCCCAAGGCTGAGAAGGATTTCCGCGCCGATGCCATATTCGCGCAAATCAGCCGGAAAGCCGAGGCGCAGATTAGCGTCCACCGTGTCCAGCCCCTGTTCCTGCAAGCGGTATGCATGCAACTTGTTGACCAGGCCGATGCCGCGGCCCTCTTGGCGCATATAGACAATCACCCCGGCGCCGTTTTCCACAATCCGTCGCATGGCCGCGTCAAGCTGCTGCCCGCAATCACAGCGTTGCGAATGAAATACATCGCCGGTGAGACATTCGCTGTGAACCCGAGTCAGGACATTCTCCTGGCCGGCGACATCGCCGTACACCAGCGCCAGATGCTCGCGGCCGTCATACAGCGCCTTAAAGCAATGCAAGTTGAATTCGCCGTAGGGCGTCGGCAGCTTGACGACCTCCAGCAGCTTGACTGCCCGCTCATGCTGGCGCCGATATGCGACCAGGTCAGCGACGCAGCCCATCTTCAAGCCATGCCGACGCCGGAACACGTCCAGGTCAGGCAGCCGCGCCATAGTCCCGTCCTCATTCATGATCTCGCAGATCACCCCACATGGCGCCATGCGGGCCAGCTGCAACAAGTCCACAGTCGCTTCCGTATGGCCGGTTCTGACCAGCACCCCGCCCTCGCGGGCAATCAGCGGAAATATATGCCCGGGGACGCGAAACGCATCGCGCAGGCAGCGCGCATCCGCCAATTTTCGGGCTGTGCAGGCTCGGTCAGCCGCGGAAATGCCCGTCGTCGTCCCTTCCCTGGCGTCCACGCTCATCGTAAAGCACGTTCCCAGCGGGTCTTCGTTGCGCGCCATCTCATGCAGGCCGAGTTCCAAGGCCCGATCCTGAGTCAGCGGCACACAAACCAGCCCGCGGGCGTGGGTGACCATGAAGTTGATCGCCTCTGGGGTCACCTTCTCCGCGGCCATCACCAGGTCACCTTCATTCTCACGGTTCTCGTCATCCGTCAAAACAATCATTTCGCCGGCAGCCAAAGCCGCCACTAAATCCTTGACCGGATCAAACTTCACCCCAGTTGAACTCATCACATCACCTCTATCGTCCTGAGCACCGACTGCAAACATGCGCCGCGCTGTTCACGCAATCAAAACTGTCGTATATACTATACTCTCCCTCGCCCAACTTGTGAAATCTCACCCCCGCATTTAGGCAGGTTTTTTCCACAAAGGGGCTTTGTTTAGGGGCGAGGGGCTGAATGCTGAATGCTGAATGCTGAATGCTGAATGCTGAATGCTGAATGCTGAATGCTGAGGCGCATTTCATAATTCATAATTCATATCTGATTCCGTGAAGTAACACCCCAAAAAAGAGTCAAAAAACTTGACAACCCGTTGGCTTGCAGTATATTATATATGCTACCAACATTATAATTCCACTCACCAACGAGGTTGC